>CAZUSQ010000008.1:1027-2867 GCA_964622655.1 uncultured Methanosarcinales archaeon | reverse complement strand
TAGTGTAAGCACAGATACAATAAGCGTAAGAAACATACCCAATTCAAATATTGAGATAAGCTGTGGCAGAGTTTCTTTGGGTGTAATATCAAAGCAATATCAAAACTTAATATTATTTGCACCGAGTTTAATTAAAGATAACAAACTTATAACACAAACATTAAGCTTTAGTGTTCCTTACAGAGCAACAAATCTTCTCTATATCACAAGTCCTAAGTTAAGGTATATAATAATTGGTGATAGCGACCTTGCTAAGGAGGTAAATAGAACACTGCCCTCTAATTTAAACAAGGAATTCTATCCCCCAACATCAATTCCAACAATAAAGAATGAGAATAACTATAAAGTAAGGTTTGTATTTTTTAACAATCTTGACTCTAGTGTTTTAACAAACTTGGAAAAAATGCGAGATTCTGATGTTACAGCCATCCAAGTTAGTGGAGATATAGAACAAGGAAATATTGATTTTTATCAAAAGGACGGAACTGATTGGACAGGTAAAGGAAGTTTGTCGTACCTTGGAAAATCCACCTTAATTGGAGCAATATATGCTGATACTTTAGAAACATATGAATGCAATATGCAAAATACTTTTACTAGATTTAATCTAATTACTCAAATATATCATACAAGAACTGAAAATTTAACAGGCTTTACTACTGTAGAAGATTGCATTAACTCCTATAATAATGCATTATCTAATTTAGATGAAATTCTTGTTCAAACTTCAGATTTTGAAAATGCTGATATCAATGCTATATCAGTAGCAGCAAATTCATTAGCTGTCGAAAATAAAAATTTGCAGATAAATTCATGCCCTTTAATTTACTAAAATGAATAAAAAAGCACAAATCCAAATCGGAGAAACTATTGCTGTTTTGTTTGTATTCTTTATACTAATAATTATTGGTTTTATATTTTATGTTAGAGTTATTAAAGGCAATATAGAATCAGAAAAAGAGGAAGTATCACAACTAAAATCAGTTGGAATTGCCCAAAGAGTTATGTTCTTGCCAGAGTTGCAATGCAGCGAAGATATTGTGGAAGAAATCACTAATTGTATAGATATTCTGAAATTAGAAGCTGCACAAAATATAATCAGCACAAATGAGATTGGTTATTATGATTTATTTGAATTTAGTGAGGTAAATATAGCACAAATTTACCCTACTAAAGATGAGTGGAATATCTACTCCAGAACAACACAAGATTTCAAAAATAAATTTGTAACTAATGTACCAATATCTTTATACGATCCAACTACAAGAAAACACAGCTTTGGGGTTTTAACTATAGAAACACTATCAAAATGAAGAGAGCTCAAATGGAAATATTAGGTTTAGCAATTGTTGTTGTCTTGATATTAGTAGCTACTATATTTGTTGTGAGATTTTTGGTGCTTAAAACACCAACAGAGTACAGAAAAGGCTTTATTAGCTCAGAACTTGCTTCTAATATGCTTAATACCTTTCTCAAGACAACTTCTAAGGACTGTGGGTCTGTTATAATGACAGAGCTTTTGCAGGATTGTGCTCAAGGAGAAAGCATAACGTGTGATGATGGGCAAAATTCATGCGCTTATGTAAAATCAACAGCTATAGATATATTTGCTCAAACCTTTGATATATGGAAGATGCAATATGAGTTTTTAGCCTATATAGATAACTCACCTTTGATTGAAATTGGAAAACCATGTCCAGCAGAAAAAAAATCAAAGTTATTCCCAATTCCGATAAGCGGAACAACAATGTACACTAAATTAGATATTTGTGGGTAAAACTTTTATATAAAAGTTATTAAATTAATTCAAGCCGTTCGCTTCGCTCACAAAATCTTGTGC
>CAZUSQ010000008.1:0-1017 GCA_964622655.1 uncultured Methanosarcinales archaeon | reverse complement strand
ATCATTATAGCAGCTATCGCATTAGCTGTTCTTGTTGTGTTGTTTGCTATATTTACGGGAAGATTGGGTCTTTTCAGTAAAGGTGTTGGAGCGGCTACTGATTGTAAGCAAGCTTGTAAATCAGCAGGGTATGACGATGGTTCTTCTACGGACGAAACAGCCCCAGATTGTGGGAGTGGCAAACCGACATTGCCAGGATATTATGTTATAGAAAACGGTGTAAGGAAGAAGTGCTGTTGCATATAATATCTTTTAACCCAAATATTTATATATCTGGTTCTTAAGTTGCTTCATAGTTAAAGAAGTTTTAAATCAAAAGATATTTATATGCAACAAATTATTTAATGTATATGCTTAAAACATTAAAAGTTAAATTTAAGAATGGAGAATTCAGTCCTATTACCTCAGTTAAAGGTCTAGAAGAAGGGGAAACAATAGAAATAGTTCTTAAAAAAAACATTAAGGAGTTAGAGTTTGTAGGAATGTGGAAGGATAGAAGTGACATAAAGAATGGTATAGACTACGTTAAAAAAGTTAGGTTATGGAATAGATATAACTAAAATGGGTCACTTGGTGGATACAGATATTCTTATAGATATAAGCAAGGGAAATAATAAGGCCATTAAATTTCTTGATACTCTGGCAGAAAGTAAAATTTCTGTGATTTCAGCTATGGAGTTAGTAGTTGGTGCAAGGAATAAAAAAGAAATCATAGCAATAGAAGATTTCTTAACTAGCTATGAAAGAATACATATAAATGAAGAAATTTCAGTAAAAGCACTAGAATTAATCAAGCAACATTCACTCAGCGAAGGGCTTTCTATACCAGATGCATTCATTGGAGCAACGGCTCTGAATAAAGATTTAATTCTAACTACAAAGAATACAAGACATTTTAAAGTTATAAAAGGAATAAAAATTAAAGAACCCAATTATTGACATTTCAACCCAAATGTCGATAAATGCTCTTAGCATTTTCGGGGTAAATGGTGAGCGAGGTTCGAGTTGCTCGCGAGA
>CAZUSQ010000007.1:0-12981 GCA_964622655.1 uncultured Methanosarcinales archaeon | reverse complement strand
GACAATTCAGGAGCCAAGATCATCAGGGTTTTTACAGTTGTAGGGCTTAAGACAGTTAAGGGAAGAATAGGCAGCTGCGGGGTCGGAGATTTGGTGCAGGCTTCTGTCGTAAGGGGAAGGCCAGACATGAGAAAGCAGGTTGTTTTTGCGGTCATTGTGAGGCAGAAAAAAGAATATCGAAGGGCAGATGGAATGAGAATAAAATTCGAAGATAACGCGGCAGTAGTATTAAAAGATGATAAAGGAAACCCAAAAGGTACGATATTCAAAGGTGCAATTGCAAAGGAAGTATGTGAAAGATGGCCAGGTATTGCCAAAATAGCAAATATAGTAGTTTAAGTAACCATGAAGAGTTTTTCAATTACATGGAAAAGTAGCAAGAAACCAAGAAAGCAAAGGAGGTATAGATTAAGTGCTCCGCTACATACCAAACATAAATTTGTGAATTCACATCTCTCAAAAGAGTTAAGGAAGACGTATGGTAAGAGAAGCATTGGTTTGAGGAAAGGTGATAAAGTGAAAATTATTCGAGGGAAATTTAAAAAATATGAAGGCAAAATAGAAAAGATTGACTTAAAAGAGACAAGAATTTTTGTTAGTGGAGTTGATATTACTAAAAGGGACGGAACAAAAAAAATGTTAGCTTTGCATCCTTCAAACCTTGTGATCACAGAGTTAAACTTAGACGACAAGTTAAGACAAAAAATATTAGCGATGAAATAAAATGAGTAAAGATCATATAAAAAGGTTAGCTGCACCTAAGACGTGGAATATAAGGAGAAAAATGCTTAAATTTATAACTAAACCTGTGCCTGGCCCTCACAGTTTAGATACATGTATGCCTTTGGGTTTATTGCTAAAGAAGATTTTAGATTATGATAATACAACAGGGGAAGTCAAGAAAATTTTGAACAATAATGAAATAAAGATTGATGGTAAATTAAGAAAAAATTACAAATTTCCAGTTGGAATTTTTGATACAATTGAATTCACCAAGGTAAACAAATATTTTAGAGTTATATCAAACAAAAAAGGCAAAATAGACTTGATAAAAATAAATAAAGAAGAAGCTTCTTTAAAACCATGTAAAATTATTAAAAAAACTCTAATAAAAGGAAAGCTGCAATTAAACCTTTACGACGGCAAGAATATCTTTGTTGATAAGAATAATTACAAAGTAGGGGACACAGTTGTTTTATTATTATCTGAACAGAAAATAACAAAACATTTGAAACTTAATAAAAAATCAACAATATTTTTGATAGGTGGAAAACATATAGGGGAAGTAGGAAATGTTGAGGATATTGTTAAAAACAAAGTAATCTATAAAGATCATAAAGGTGACTTACTAGAAACGTCAAGGAGGTATGCTTTTGTTATTGGAGATAATAAATCATTGATACATTTGAATGAAGATGAATCCGATGAGGGCTATAAGAATTGAGAAAGTGACATTGAATATTGGTGCTGGAAAAGATCAAACAAGGCTAGAGAAAGGAATGGCATTACTAAGGTCAATTACAAACACAACTCCAATAAAAACCATAACAAATAGAAGAATACAAGAGTGGGGTCTAAGGCCAGGCTTACCAATAGGGTGTAAGCTAACTTTAAGAAAAGACAGGGCAATTCAAATGCTCCCAAGACTACTCGGTGCAATTGATAATGTATTAAAAGAAAAGCAATTTGATAATAACGGGAACATTGCATTTGGAATTCATGAATATATAGACATCCCAGGCGTGAAATATAACCCCAAAATAGGAATTATGGGACTTGAAGTTTGTATTACTCTTGAAAGACCTGGCTACAGGATTAAAAGAAGAAGGTTGTTAGCAAGAAAAATACCAGCAAAGCATAGGATATCAAAACAAGAAGCGATAGATTTCATGCTTAAAAATTTTAACACAAGAGTGGGGGCAGAGTAAATGACCTATAGTGATTATAGGAAGATGTTCAAACAATTAAAGTTTAAATCAGTTAAGTTGCAGAAATATATCAAACACAATGCTCCAAAACAAAGAAAATATGGTAGAGCAATTAAAAAATGTGGAAGGTGTGGAAGACCTGGAGGGTATATAAGCAAATATAACTTAGGACTTTGCAGAACGTGCTTTAGAGAAATTGCAACAAGTCTTGGTTTTAAGAAATATAGTTAATGCAAAAATGTTGAACGATCCATTAGCAAATGTAATGTCTTTAATATTGAATAACGAATTAATTGGAAAATCAGAGTGCTTAATAAAGCCAGTTTCAAAAGTGATCAAGGAGTTGTTAAGAGCTATGAAAGAAAACGAGTATGTTGGTGACTTTAAGGAAATAGAAAATAGTAGAGGTAATTATATCAAGCTTAATTTGATTGGGAACATAAACCAATGCGGGGTAATAAAACCAAGGAATAGTGTAAAGAGCAATAACATCGAAAATTTCGAGAGAAGATATTTACCAGCTAAAGATGTAGGAATTTTATTTATTTCAACACCAAAAGGCATAATGACCCATCACGACGCTAAGTCAAAGAAGATGGGGGGAAGGCTTGTAGCCTTTTGTTATTAAAAATGAAACCAGAAAAACCAAAAGAAACAATAAAAGAAATTGAGTTGCCCGATGGTATAAATGCATCTATTAATGGTCAAATTTTGTTGATTAAAGGATCAAAAGGCGAGGCAAAAAGAGAAATCAAACAAAGTAATGTTTCAATAATACTAAACAATAAAAAAATTATTTTTAAATCCGAAAGTAATACAAAAGAATCTAAAAAAATAATAGGCTCTTTAATAGCACATGCAAAAAATATGATTAAAGGTAGCTCGCAAAACCATACTTATATTTTAAAAATATGTTCTGGGCATTTTCCAATGAATGTAAGCGTAAGCGGCAACAAGCTTATTATTAAGAATTTTCTTGGTGAGAAAGTACAGAGAGTTTTGCAATTAAAAGACGGTGCAGAAGTTAAGGTTGAGGGTGATTTAATTTATGTCACTAGTACAAACAAAGAAATTGCTGGGCAAGTGAGTGCTGATATAGAGCAATTAACAAGAAGACCTGGCTATGACTCAAGAATTTTTCAAGATGGTTGTTATATTATCTCCAAAGATGGTAAAGAACTAAAATGAAACCAAAAGAAAAATTTACTAAATGAGCTTAATAATAAAAATAAAATGACACAAATCAATACATTATTGGAGTTAAGAAACCAAATCAAAGATAAAAAACCAGATTTCATTAGGCAAGATTACCAAAGAAGAAAGAGGCTCGGAAGAAAATTAAAATGGCGAAAGCCAAAAGGAATTCATTCAAAAATTAGACATCATTTCAAAGGAAGAAGGAAGATGCCATCTCCAGGCTACAGCTCACCCAGAAAAGTAAAAAATTTGCATTCTTCTGGATTAAAAATGATTAATGTTTCCTCAATAGAAGACATAGCAAAAATAAAAACAGAAAGTGAAGGGATTATTATTTCCAAAACTGTAGGAATTAAAAAAAAACTAGAAATCCTAAAAAAAACCAAAGAGCTTAATGTCAAAGTCTTTAACTTAAATATAGACGAGCATATTAAAAAGATTGAAGATTTTATCAATTCAAAAAAGAAAGTAGTTACAAAAACAAAAGAAAAACCAAAAGAAACAAAAGCAGAACGAATAGAACAACAAGCATTAAGTGGTGAGGAGAAAAAAGAAAAAGATAAGGTATTAATAAAGAGAATCTAAAATGTTTGATGTACAAAGAAGATTAGCATCACAAATCTTGAAATGTGGCAAGAACAGAGTAAGGTTCGATCCAGCTAGATTAGACGATATAAAGGAGGCAATAACAAAAACCGATGTTAAATCATTAATAAACAATGACGCTATCTCAAAAAAAAGAACTCGAAGTACTTCAAGATTTTGGTCAAAAAAAAGAAAGCACCAAAGGAGCAAAGGTAAACAAAAAGGACTCGGTTCAAGAAAGGGTAAAAAAACTGCGAGGCTAAATCCGA
This sequence comes from uncultured Methanosarcinales archaeon, assembly GCA_964622655.1. Lineage (GTDB taxonomy): Archaea > Nanobdellota > Nanobdellia > Woesearchaeales > GW2011-AR4. The sequence goes on along the minus strand of CAZUSQ010000007.1, from coordinate 9,002 downwards.
AAAGAAAATGGATTAATAAAATAAGAGTTCAAAGAGATTTTATAAAGTCATTAAGAAATAGAAGTATTATAACAAGTAATATTTACCATGATCTTTATATGAAAAGCAAAGGTGGATTTTTTAGAAGTTTGAGGCATTTAAAGTTATACACAAAGGAGAGAGAACTTATAAAAAATGAAGAAAGGTAAAATTTTTTCAGTTCCTTTTAGAAGAAAAAGACAAAGGAGAACGTATTATAAAAAAAGATTGAAGATATTAATATCAAATAAATTCAGATTCGTAGTCAGGAGATCGTTAAATAATTTACAAGTGTCAATTATTGAGTACGATGTAAAAGGTGATAAGGTTCTATTTACAATTAATTCCAAGATATTAAGCAAGTTTGGATGGAAAGGGAACAATGGAAATTTATCAAGCGCTTATTTGGTTGGTCTACTTGCTGGAAAAAAGGCAATTGAAAATGGAGTTAAAGAAGTTATATTAGATTTGGGATTTAGTAGCTCAATCAAAGGCTCAAGATTTTATGCTGCATTAGCAGGAGCTGTAGATGCTGGATTAAAAATTCCTTTTAATCTTGGAGTACTTCCACCAAAAGATAGACTTTCTGGAGAGCATGTATCAAAATATGCATTAATTTTAAAGAATGATAAAACAAAGTATAATGCTCAATTTTCCAATTACCTCAAAAAAGGACTTAATCCAGAAGACATAACAAAACGCTTCAACGAAATCAAGGCTAAGATAAATGACTAAAAAGAAAATAGAAAATACCGAAAAAAAAGAAGAAATTGCAAAAGTTGAGGAGTTGCAAGATGAAGAAGTATTAATTGAAAAACCAAAAGAAAGTCTAGCAACTGATCTTGGTGAAGTAAAAGAACTTGAAGAAGAGATAGTTGAAGAGGTCAAAAAGAAAGTTATTTTTGAAAAAGAAGCATGGATACCAAAAACATCTTTAGGAATGAAAGTTAAAAATGGGTTAATCAATGATATTAATTACATACTTGACAAGAGAATAAAAATACTTGAATCAGAAATCGTGAACACTTTGTTACCAAACCTCACAACTGACCTATTAATGGTAGGTCAATCAAAAGGCAAGTTTGGTGGTGGCCAAAAAAGAATATTCAAACAAACACAAAAGAAAACTGCAGAAGGCAATAAACCAAAATTTGCAACTTTTGCAGTTGTTGGTAATGAAGATGGTTATGTTGGCATAGGCTATGGTAAATCAAAAGAGACTGTTCCTGCGAGAGAAAAGGCAATAAGGCAAGCTAAGCTGAGCATTATAAAAATAAGGAGAGGCTGTGGCAATTGGCGTTGTGGTTGTGGAGATGCACATACAGTCCCTTTTAAAGTTAGGGGAAAAGCAGGATCTGTAGAGTTAACATTAATACCGGCTCCAAAAGGAACAGGGCTTATGGTTGAGAAAGAATGTCAAAAGGTATTGAAGTTAGCGGGTATTAAAGATGTATGGTCAAGGACTGAAGGACAAACTAGAAGCAAGCTTAATCTACTTTATGCTTGTTTTGATGCTTTGCAAAAACTGATGCAATTTAAATTGAATACAAAAAACGAAAAAATACTGAGCATAGTTGAAGGTTCAGCAAAAATGATAGCACAAAATGGAGAAAACTGAAGCAAAACAATTAGCAGCAATAAGGATTAGAGGATTGACTGGAATAAAAACAAAGATAGAAGATACTCTAAAGATGTTAAGATTGTACAAAAAGAATTATTGTTGTGTATTACCAAATAACTCAGTTTATGTTGGAATGCTAAAGAAAGCAAAAGATTACATTACTTGGGGCGAAATTGACAATGAAACTTTCAACACGCTTATAGAAAAAAGAGGGGAGGAATTTAATGGCAGAGAAACAGATTTGAAGAAAAAGATAATCTATAAGGATTTTATTGTTATTAGCAATAAAAAACTAAAAAAATATTTTAGATTAAATGCACCAAGAAAAGGCTTTGGAAGAAAAGGAATTAAGCATTCTTTCCAGCAAGGAGGAGCTTTAGGCTATCGAGGAGAAGCAATAAGTGACCTAATTAAGAGGATGATATAATGACAGTCAACAAACGCAAAAAAAACACAAGGCAACGTGGCTCTAAAACACATGGCTGGGGCGCTAAGAAAAAGCATCGTGGCAAAGGGCATCAAGGCGGTGCAGGAATGGCCGGCACTGGTAAAAGGGCAGACAGCAAAAAGCCAAGCATATGGAAAGAAAGGTATTTTGGCAAATACGGATTTGTGAGCAAAACACCAAAGCCACAGATTAATGCAGTAAACATAAGTTATATAGAGCAACACATTGACAAATTCTTATCAAATAATTTAATCACCAAAGAAGATGGATTTTATTCTATAGAATTAGAAAAACTTGGCTTTAATAAATTACTTGGCGATGGTAAGGTTTCTATGAAATTTAAGATCAAAACACCACATGCTTCAAAGACAGCTATTGAAAAGGTAAAAGAAGCAGGTGGAGAAGTAATTGGTTTAGTTGAAATTAAAGAATAATATTCAATAAATTTAAAAATTATCAATAATCTTTAAATTAAAATGTCTATTTGGCAAACTATTATCTCAAATCTTCCAGAGGTTGAAGGTCCTACTCAAAAAGTACTTTCTTTTCGTGAGAAATTAAAATGGACAGGGATTGCTCTAGTTATATTCTTTATTTTAGGCTTGATGCCGTTATTCGGCTTAGGCATAAATGCTTTGCAAAGATTTGAGACATTGTCTATAATCTTGGGCGCAGAGTTTGGCTCTTTAATAAGCCTTGGCATTGGACCAATAGTCACTGCATCTATTGTTTTGCAATTGCTTAATGGCTCAGGCATTTGGAAATTTGATTTAACAACTCCAGAAGGCAAAAGAAGCTTTCAAGGCACCCAAAAATTTCTATCAATATTTTTTATTATTTTTGAAAGCGCAATTTACGTTCTTTTAGGTGGCTTAGCACCTGCTGAGCAGTTCAGAGGAACAGGTTTTTATTTCCAACTCCAGCTTATTTTAATCTTTCAATTATTTTTAGGAGGCACATTGATATTATTTTTAGATGAAGTGGTAAGCAAGTGGGGGTTTGGTTCAGGAATAAGCCTGTTTATTGCTGCAGGTGTAAGCAAAAGCATTTTTATACAAGCATTTAATTGGCTGCCAGGCCCATCAGGCTTAGCTGGCGTAACTTACTCTGCTGGAGCAGTTCCAGCATTTTTCCAAAGCCTGGTTAATGGGGATGCGACAACTGCATTGATTATGACATCAGCTGTTTTTTCTACAATTCTTGTTTTTGTTATTGCAGTTTATGCACAGGCAATGAAAGTTGAAATACCTCTTTCTTTTGGTATGATACGTGGACATGGCATCAGATGGCCTTTGTCTTTTATTTACACTTCGAACATTCCGGTCATCTTAGTAGCTGCATTAATAGCAAACTTTCAGCTTTGGGGAAGATTGTTGCAAAATGCAGGCTTATCATTACTAGGAACTTTCAGCACATCAACAGGACAACCAATTTCTGGATTTGTTTATTGGCTTCAAGGTCCATCTATTGTGAGAAGCATTATACAACAGCACAGTTTATTTATTGGAATTGCTCCTTATTTGCAAGCTTTAGCTTACATGATGTTTTTTGTATTAGGCAGTGTAATGTTCAGCATTTTTTGGGTGCAAACAGCAGGAATGGATGCAAGGACACAAGCTCAGCAGATGATTTCAAGTGGACTGCAAATACCAGGCTTTAGAAAGGACGAGAGGGTTCTTGAAAGATTATTGAATAGATATATATGGCCTTTAACTATAATGGGGGGTATTACAGTTGGTTTTCTTGCAGCATTTGCCGATTTAACAGGGGCTTTAAGCTCTGGCACAGGAATTTTGCTAACTGTTATGATTGTTTACAGGCTTTATGAAGACATTGCAAGGCAGCACATGATGGATATGAATCCAATGTTACGAAAATTCATGGGAGGATAAATGGCTTATTATGATTTTTTGAATTTTATATTTGCACCCTTGCTTAAATTGCCTGCATTTTTGGCAATCTTAATCTTATCTTTTATAGTCTCTATAGTTATAATTCTTATAACAAAGTATACAACAGATCAAGCTTTAATGAAAAAATTAAAGGAAGATATAAAAGAATATCAAAAACAGGCTAAGGAATTGAAAAATGAGCCTGCAAAAGCAATGGAAATGCAGAAAAAAGCAATGGAATTAAATATGAAGTATATGACGCATTCCTTAAAGCCCACTATTATTACATTTATCCCAATAATTTTAATTTTTGGTTGGATGAGTTCAACCTTCGCTTACGAAAGTATTAAGCCACAACAAGAATTTTCAGTTACTGCTATTTTTGGTAAAAATACAAATGGAAATGTTGAGCTAATTGTTCCTGAGGGAATAACAATAGTTGATGGTAAGATAAAAAAAATTGAAAATGACAAAGCAACTTGGACATTGAAAGGAGAAGAAAGTGAGCATATTCTTGAATTTGTTTATAATGATGAGAGGCAACAAAAAAATGTTTTAATAACAAATACAAAAAAATATATTGAACAGATAAAAAAAATTAGCAATAGTACAATAAAATCAATACAAATAAATTATAAAAAATTAATAGTTCTACCAATTGGCTACAAAGACTGGTTTGGTTGGCTTGGTACTTACATTATATTCTCTATAATTTTTACAATGGTTTTGAGAAAAGTGGTGAAGGTTTATTAAGCACAAACCCCAATTTTATCTGCTTTAATAGCATTTTTTGGGCATATTTCTGTTGTTTGCTCGACCTTTATTTTTGGTAGGAATTGGACTTGCTTTATATTGCCGAATGTTGTAAAATCATAGCTGACTTCTTTGTCTTTTTTGTCGAATAAAGCACCCTTTTTGATTAAAATGTTGTCTAAGTTAAAAAGCCTTGTTCCCTTGTCACCAACAACCCATATTGCTAAGCCACTTATATCTATGGCACCTGTATTGTCAATTATAAAATTTATGTAACCATTTTGCCCAAAGCCGCCAAAGCAGACTTCAGCAACATCAATGTTTCTGATTTTAATTTCTACGTTTCTACATTTGTCAGCTGACTTTCCTATTTCTAAGCTTAAGCCCCAGTTCATAACAACAGAGCCAAGTGCAACAGCAAATGCTATCAAAAGAATTGTAGCTATTAAAGGTGATACCCCTTTTTTTGAATTAAAGCTGAGCATTTGCTAATATATGTTTAAAGTATTTGTATTTAAACATTATGCTAAGGTTTTTAAATTGACTTGTATTCCAAACAGATATGCCAGCACCACATTTAAGGTCAAGAATCTTAAGAAAAATATTCAGAAAAGTACCTGGTGGAAGAGTTAGCATTCACTATAAAAAAAGAAAGCCTAAAGCTGCAAAATGCGGCAATTGCGGTGCTGTTTTGAAAGGAATTCCAAGAGAACTGCCTTACAAAATGAGAAGCATGGCAAAGACAAAGAAAAGGCCAGAAAGGCCATTTGGCGGTGTTTTATGTAGTAGGTGTATGAGACAAGGAATAATAAATAAGTTTAGACAATAAAAAATAAAAGAATTCATCATCAAAAAATAATAATTCAATCCGTTGCTTCGCAACAAAATATACACTCGGCGAAAATTGTCTGAGTTGAACGCGAGCGTGAGATGTTTGCGAGCATGCGAGCAAACTCGCATGCAACTCGAGCGTTCTCGCACGCAACTCACTAATTTTCGCCTTGAATAGATGCAATACAAAAAATAATGAATAGGCGAGGCGAGTTTCAATGGCAGAAAGAAACGAGCCGAGCACTAAAATCTGCCGAAGGCGGATTGAATTTAAAATTAAAAATCCAAAATTTGCAGATAAATCACTTGAACTGATGGTGACACAGCTCTTTTGAAAGTGATTGGAGGAACAAAATGATTGAACTTGGGAGATTATGTGTGAAAACTGCCGGCAGGGACGCTGGCAAGCAAGCAATTATAATAGATATTCTTGATGATAAATATGTTGTAATTGACGGCGAAACAAGAAGAAGAAAATGTAATATTCTACATATTGAGCCATTAAATCAAGTAATAAAAATAGAAAAGAACGCAAGCCATGAAGCTGTTTCTAAAGCTCTTGATGAATTAGGAATAAAAGCTCGCTTAACAAAACCAAAACCAAAAATACAGAAGCCAAAGAAGAAAAGAAAAACTCCAGAGCAATTAAGAGTGCAGAAAGAAGAGAAAAGAAAGCTAAGAGACTTATTTAAATTCAAGAAAAAGAAAGAAAAAGTAGAGGAAAAGAAAGAAGCGACTTTGGAAGAGAAAGCTGGATTGATGGAAGAGGGGAAGGAAGAAGTTAAAGAGGCAACAGAAAAGAAGACAGCAAAAGCAGAGAAGAAAGAAAAGCCGAAGGCTAAGAAAACGCCAGCAAAGAAAGAGAAGGAAAAGGAATAATCAATTTATTTATTAATTACTTCCCACAACTCACTCAAATTCAATTCCAAGGCAACAACAGGCATTTCTAAGCTCCAGTTTGAGAGCACCGCAGGATTTATTTCACCCAAATAAGCTACCTTCCTTCCTTTCACAATTGCTCTCCCAACTCTACCTTCAATAAAAGAATTATGCTCTGTTTCTTCTATATCATAATACAAGCCAAATAATCCCATTATCAAATCAAGCACTTGCCTCATTTCTGTATAGTTTGCTTTATCATGAGAAGAGGCAATTGCAATTCTGTTGTACTCTATAATTTCATCATCTTTTCTTATATTAACCAAACCTTCTTCAAATATTCTCTGTGGAAATTCAACATGCTTATTCTTTGAAAAAACTTCCATCAAATTGGGCAATATCCAACTTCTAACAACAGAGTAAGTCTCTGACATATAATCTTCTATCTCAATAGTTCCAAAATCATCAAGATTCATTTTTTTATAAAGAAAATCTTTGTTTGTTAGTATAGGACTCATTACCTCTTGGTAACCTAAGCCAACTACAATTTCCCTTACTTTGTCAATAAATTCATTTATCTTTAAAGTTGAGCCTGCTGTAAATGTTGTAAGAGGAGTTTCTTTAATTTTATCAAAACCATACATAATGCCAATATCTTCAATTATATCGTAAGGATGCAGAATATCTTTTCTGTAGGGAGGAATTTTTACTTTCCAATTATCAAAATCAAACTGTACTTTCTCAAGAAGATGTTTTACTTCATTTTCTTTCAATTCCAATCCAAACAAATGTTTTATTTGCTCATTTTTTATTGTTACAGTTTCTAATTCTAAGTTAGGAGATATGGTTTTTTTATTTGGATACTTTATCTCAACAGAATAAAGCTCAAATCCTCTTTCATAAAGTGCATAAGCAAATATAACTGCTGCTAAATTAACAGCCTCTTCATCAGTTCCTGTCGCTTCAAAAAACATGTTTTCATCTCCAATTTCAATCTTTCCAGTAAAATTAGAATTAATAATAGGTACCAAGCTCATTACTTCATTTTTATCATCCATAAGCAAAGGATATTTTTCAAAAGCTTCCAAAATCCAAACATATTCTTTTCCTTTTGGATGCTCTGCAAGAATCTCTTTCAAATTCATCTTGGCTTTGAATTCCAAAGGAACAAATTCAACAGACAAAGGTTCGACTGCTTTGTAATGCACAGGAAAAGCCAGCCTTTTGTAAGAATACAAGCCAATTGAAACTTTCTGCCTTCTTCTCCCATAAGTCTCACAAAACTTTTCTTGCAATTGAACAAGTTGCTTAATTAAATAATCATCTACTTTTTTGCCTTTTGCTGCAAAACAAGCAATATAAGGACGATATTTAATTACAGATTTATCAACAACAACTCGATAATCTCCTTTATGAACTTTTATTTCTGGAACTCCCTTTTGCATTCCAAGAGTGCCTTTAATCAATCTAGCAAAACCCTCAGCACTCCATAAATAAGGCAAATTAGTATCACCAAAATCTATTTTTACTTCATCAGTTTCTTTGTCATAGCTTTCAAAATCTCCTTTACCATAATGAGCAAGCTCTTGTATTTCTTCAATTGTTAGTTTTTTCTCTACTAAATGCTGCAAATCCTTTAATGAAAAAATTATTGTTGGCATTTTGACTTTCACAAGCAGGTTTCCTCTTTCATGTATACTTTTAGAGGAAGCTCTAGTTTTGTTGAATTGTTTTTGTTGAATTGTAATATTTCATTAAACATTTTTTTCAAATCACTTTAGCATTTCTCAAAAATTCTAAGTCATGGCTGAATAATTGCCTAATATCCTTAATCCCAAGGTTGAACATAGCAATTCTGTCAATTCCAATGCCCCATGCCAAAACAGGCACATCTCTTCCAAGCAACGGTTTTACCATCTCTGGCCTGAAAATTCCAGAGCCACCTAACTCAATCCAACCAAGCTCAGGATGCTTTGCATGCAATTCAGCGCTTGGCTCTGTAAATGGAAAGTAGCCTGGAGTAATCTTTATCTGCTCAGTTTCTGCAAACTCTTCTGCAAACATTTTCAGCAAGCCTTTAAGATGTCTAAAGTTCAAGCCTTCTTCAACAACAATACCCTCAGTTTGATAAAAATCTACAAGATGAGTTGCATCAATTACATCATATCTAAAACATCTTGCAATTGCAAAATATTTGCCTGGAATTTCAAGCTCTTTAGAAGCAAGCATTCTTGCAGAGCAAGCAGTTCCTTGGGTTCTTAGCATATGTCGATGTGTTCTTTTGGCATCGAAGTTGTAACGCCAGCCTTTGCTACCAGTTCCAAAACCATTTTCATGTGCTTCTTTTACCTTTTTTACAAAAGCTTCATCAAGCTTACCATATTTTGGCTCTTTAATGTAATATGCCTGATGGATGTCTCTTGCAGCATGAAACTGAGGCATGAACAAAGCATCCATATCCCAGAAATCTGTTTCAACAATTGGTCCAATCATTTCCTTAAAGCCGAGAGTAATGAATTTCTGCCTTACCTCATCAAGAAATCTCCTGTAATGCTGCTTT
>CAZUSQ010000006.1:0-13554 GCA_964622655.1 uncultured Methanosarcinales archaeon | reverse complement strand
CTGCTAGTTGTTTTGAATGTTTATTTATTGTTTTTAAATTGTTTTTTGCAATCTCTACTGAAGGCTTACATTCAAAGCTGTGCGGAAAATGACTGAGCAATACAACATCAAAATGCCTTGCTGCAATATTATTGTAGAATTGAAACTCATAGCCATTTGAATTTTCTAAAGTTTTTAATGTCAAGTCTGCATTGTTTTCGTTAAAATTCTTTTGGAAAAATTCACAACAGCATCTCGGATAGCCTAGCAATAAGCCAAATTCCAAATGATTGTTCTTCTGTTCAGCACCTTTCGTCTTTTCTGCAGTTTCTTTATTTCTTGACAAATAAAAAAAAAAATATCCTTTTTGAGGAGAATTTTTTGGAATTTTTATTGATTTGTCAGAATAGAATTCACTTTGAGTATTTTGTTTTAAAACTTTAAAGTCTGAAGTATTTATATATAATCCATTTTGATTTAAAAAATTAATAACTTTATCAATTTCATCTTCAAAAACAAGGATTCTTGCACAAGGCTTAATTCCTTCAATTACATAAAGAACCTCTAATGATTTAGTTATTGAGTGGAATATTTGCTGGAGTTGTTGGATCATAAGTTTTTATAATAAGTTAATTTTTATATTATTTTGGTTTTATGTTGTTGCCAGCAATTCTTCAAGCCCGCCTGTTCTTTTTTTGTTATATTTAGGTTTTGTTGGGTATTCAGGTACTTTGGTTATTTGGTACTTACTTTTAGATAAGTATCTTGACAACAACATAATTTTTTCATCTAGATTTGCATTCCTAAATGGATTGTAAAGTTTTCTTAGTGCGCTAACAACTGCTTCATACAATTTTTTTCTAGATTCTGGAGATTCAAATAAATCTTTATAAATACCGTTGGCTTTTGATTTTGCCCTATACCATAGTTCTTCAGCCTTTTTATATCCAGCGTAAAGTTGACCATATTTTCTATAAGTTTGTCCTCGTTCTTGTTTTACATCTGGAGATGTGATACCAAGAGTAAAAGTATTTTGAGGTTTATTTTCTATCTCCATTCTCTTGTTCTCTGCCGAATTGGGCAAAAACAAGTGAGTAACATAGTCAACAATATCCTTTAAGCTTAAGTTTCTAGGCACACTTACTCTCATTGTACTCAAGTTACGCAAAAGATACTCAAATACATGAAATGGAGATTTTGTACTAATTGAATCTCCTTCTGTTCTTGCTTTATATGCATTATGACTAAGCTGCCCAAAATAGCCTATCATAAATTAAACTAATAAAACTCAATTTTTAAACCTTTTTGTCACTATTCTTTCCAAATAACAAAACCTTTTATATTGTCAACAATAATTTTATAAAGAACCAAAATAAAATATAATAAAAAAGAGGTTTATAATGAAATTTGATATTCCTAAGAAAGAGCATCCTAATCTTGAGCGATATTACAGGGAGGATATTGATACTGCTTATAAGTTTGCTAATGAAATCTATAAAGAGCTAGGCAGCTTAATAAGGGCTGTTGTTATATTTGGCTCAACTGCAAGAAGAACAAAACAGCCAGGAGGTGACATAGATATTCTTGTGATAATAGATGATTTAATGATGAGTATGTCGCCAGAAGTTGTTGAAGCTTACAGATTAATTATTCAAACGGCAATTGTCAAGATTTCTACTAAACTTCATGTAACAACAATGAGGTTTACTTCATTCTGGGAGTATATGAGAAACGGAGACCCGATTGCTATAAATCTATTAAGGGATGGAGTTGCTCTAATTGATTCAGGATTTTTTGATCCAATGCAGGCTTTACTCAAAAGAGGAAGAATAAGGCCAACGCAAGAAAGCATTTGGACATACTATACAAGAGCCCCTAACACCTTGCACAACTCAAAATGGCATTTACTGCAAGCAGTAATTGACTTGTATTGGGCTGTGATTGATGCTGCTCATGCTGCTTTGATGAAAATTGGAGAGATTCCACCAACACCAGAGCATGTTGCAGAGTTGATGGAGGAAAAATTAGTAAAGAAAAAATTGCTTGAGCACAAATATGTGACAATAATGAGGAATTTCTACAGGTTAATGAAAATGGTTACACATAGAGAGATTGTTGAGATTAAAGGGGAAGAATTTGACAGATATTACAAGATTGCAGAGGATTTTGTGCATAGAATGAGGAGATTGATAGAGCATAGGAAGTAATTAAAATTCTAAAACCTCGCATACAAAATAATTGCAGTAAACACAAAAAATATAGTAAATATTAAAGTGCTGAACGCAAGCAAAAGCATATTTCTATCAGCCTCTTTGAAAGAAATTTTTATTGTTGGTGCTTGAATTTGTTCTTTTGTTGTTTTTGTTATTTCTAATTGCTCTGCTGGAGTTTTCAGTAAAACCTCTTCCTTTTCAACTTTTTCTTTAGTTTTAGTACAATCTTCAACTTTTAAATCAATAATTTTTGTATCACGCAATTTTTGATCATCAGAGTAAACATTGGCAATCATTGGGTAAGTGCTACTTTCAATTTCGTCATTAATCTTTAATTTTATGGAGTTAGATAATGTATTGTCTTCAGTTCCAGATTCAATAGAAAAATTCTCAAGAAAATTTAATCCTAAATCATTATTTTTTATTTCAAAAATAGCATTTTCTTCATCTTCCTGACCAACATTTATTATTTTATAGCCTATATTTATGATTCTATTACAATTTATTGTTATTGGGCTTAAATCAATGCTCAAAAATCTTAAATCATGTTTTTCCTTCTCAACTTCTAGCTCGATTTCAAAATGCTGCTTATGAACAGTGCCATTTTCATCTTCTCCCTCAGCTTCGATTAAAGCATCAAAAGTATCTTCATCTACGTTTATAGGAAGTTCAAATCTCAATGTCACAGTTTTATCGTCTTGAGCATTCAAATCAAATTTATTTGACTCTTCTTCTAAGTCATCATCTTCATCAATTTCCTCAATTGTAACTTTTACTTCAATATCCTCTATCTTTAAGTCTTCACTTTCAGTGAAATCATTTTTAACTTCAATTTTGAATTCTAGGCTAGAGCCAGGCTCTGCTTCTTTGCTTATCCTTGTGTTATTATTTACGCTACTTTTTTTGCCATCAACTTTTACATCTACATCAGTGATTTTTAATCTGCTTCCATGCGTTACAGTTAAATTGTAAGATTGGTTGGTAATCTCTATAAAATCAGTTGCGCTTACATTAACTATGAAAAGGCCAATAGATGATGGGGTAAAAGTTATTAAACCAGTTGAACTGTCTATAGACATTTCACTTGCATCTGTCTTTAATGAAAAGCTTAATATGTCATTATCGAGGTCAGTAGCATCAACATCATAGCTGTATTTTTCATTCAAAGTTGCAGTTGTTTTTGGCACAGATGTTATGTTAGGGGCAGAATTGCTTGTAAAACCCACACTAATAATTATCACTTTAGAATCTATTAATGAGCCATCACTTACAGTAAAGTTTATTGTATTGCTGCCTAAGTCTCTATTAGTAGGATTCCAAGATACTGTTGCTAAGGAATTATTAATTTTTGATATAGCAATGCTTGAATGGTTGCTTGAAAATATCAAAATATCATTGTCTAAGTCTGCAGCAGTTATATTAAAGCTTAGGTTAATATTTTTGAAAGCAGTTTTATTTGATATTGGGTTTAAAGATGGAGCTCTGTTAAAATTTGTTACGGTAACAGTCCATTTTATAGAAGCTTGGTTTGATGAAGCATCTTTTATTGTTGCATTTATTGTATGGGTTCCACTATCAAAAAATCCAGGTGTATAAGAGAAATTAACTGGTTTTGTACTATTTAGTGTGTTGTCTATAAACCATGAAAAATTTAGCAAAATATCATCTGGATCAGATGCATTGATATTAAAGTTTAAAGTAGAATTCTCTGCTAAGATTTGGGCCAAATTTGATGGCGAAAAAGAATCTATTCTGGGGCTATTGTTGACTGTTATATTAAATAATATATCAAAACTAAATTTTCCATAGCTGTCATTAAAGTAAACAGTGATGTTATATCGCTTTTGAGCATTTAAACTTGTGTTCCATATAAATGTCCATAAATCACCTTGCTTAGCCATTGAGAAATTTGTGCCATTAAAGTTAATTATTGTAGAGTTAACCTGAACTGTATCGTCTGTTATGTTAACTTCTACATTAGCAACCCCACTTATGTTGGTGTTATTTTTTGAAGGATTAATCCATTTATTGACTTGAGGTGCATTATTATCATTTTTTGCTCCTGGTGTTAAGGTTGAAAGATTAAATGTGTTAGAACTGCCATCAGGGTATCTTCCTATTGAAACATTCTCAAATGTCTTGCCTGATGCTTGTACATAAACAATTGAGTCAATCAAAGCACCAGATGAATTATAAAGCCTGACTTCACCGCTTGAATCTGACAATTGAAAATTTGATATTGTTATGTTAATAACCTTAATCCCGCTTAAATTGACATTTGGGTATGCTGAATTAAAAGTTTTAAAATCAGGCGTTAAGATAATAAAGTCATTTGCAAGTATTGTTATATTTAAAGTAAAATTGCTGCTAAATGACTCTGAAATATTCCAATTTGTTAAATTGACATCGGCAGTACCATTATTAAACAACTCAACCCATTCAGAGTTAGGGTCGTTAAGCCCATTAGCAAGAATTTCATTGATTACAACTGCTGCATAAGAATTTAATGGTAGAACTAGTAAAAATATTGCTAACAAGACAATAACTAACACCTTTTTTGAAAACATGCCCCCACTATTGAATGGTTATAAGAAATTAGTATATAAAGTTTATTGTGGTTTACTTTTCAAATATCCAAAAACAACTAGTACAACAAGAACAATTATAACTAACCCGCCTAACAACATTGATAGTAATATTGGAGAATTTTTTATTGATAGTTCTATTGTTGATGTGATTGGTTCTTCTTTTGTAGATTCTTTTGACTCTTCTTTTGGCGGAATTACTGTGACTTCTTCTTCCTTTGTTTCTTTTTCTGTTTTAGTTTTTGTTGTTCCAGAAACACAATCCTTAACAATTAAATCAACAGTTTTTTGGTCAAATAACACAAAATTCTTCCAGTAAAGGTTTATTAGTATAGGGAATGTTCCTGCTTGAAAAAATGAGGGCACTTCTATGTTTAACGTTTTTGTATATGTTTTTTCTTCTTCACTTGCCTCATCAGAAGACTCTAGAGATATATCCTTATCATAAGAATTCACTCCAAGGCTTGTAGCTTTAAATTCCAAAGCAACTTGGTTTTCTGCATTTGAGCCTGCATTTACAATCTCTGCAGTTAGCTTAGTTTTTCTATTGCAATCTACAATGCTCGGATTAAGAAGAACTTTTGAAATTCTTATGTCATGGCTTTGCTTCTTAACTTCTAATTTTTGCAATAGTTCTGTCGTGTAAGATGTTTCATTTCTGTCTTCACCTTCTGCTTCGATAACGACATTATAAGTGCCAGCATCAACATCAAGAGGTATTGGAAACTTTACGTCAAATCTGTAGTCATCGCCTGGCTCAAGGTCAAAATCTATGCTCTCTTCGTCTAAGTCAGCGCCATCGTCTATGTCTTCTATTGTTATTGTAACAAAAACTCCTCTTAAATCAGGCTCTTCACCCTGAAAAGTGTTTTCGACCCTAATGGTAAAAGTTACATTCGAGCCTGGCAATACATCAACACCTATCTTTGTATTATTTGTGACAGGAACAGATGTTGAGTCAATTCTATCTCTATCTTCTACTCGATAAGTATAAGCCTCGTCATAGTCTACACTTACATCTATTTCTGTTATCTGTAGTCCAGCAGCAAACGTACTTGAAGCTACTAAAAGTATAAATACCAGTAAAAATGTTATTAGTCTCATTTTGTAATTATTCTATAGTAGTCATTTTCTATATATAAAGCTTATGGTTTTGCAGAAGAAAATCGTATCCTTACATTCTTCAATTACTTTCTCTATATTAAAATTTTTTTGAATTGAATTTTTAATAAATTCAAATTTTTTAGACTTCTTTAAAACACTAAAAACAAAATTTTCTTTTCCAACCCTCTTTATTTCATTTATTGATTTTTTAATATTTTTAAAATTATGAATTGCAGTTACAGAAATAACATAATCAAATGAATTATTTTTAAATGGGAGTGTTTCAGCAATGCCAATTATTTTTTGATAATTGTTTTGTTTTATTAATCCTATTGATGGATCAACCCCAATAACAAAACAATCAAATTTAGAAGAAATGCCTGTACCACAACCCACATCCAAAATTTTTGTGTCTTTATTAATTTTAATGTTATTTTTTATTATTGATAGTTTATTTAATTGCTCCTGTTCATACAATTCATTGTACCCCTTTGCAATAGCATCGTAATGCATGATTTAAGTATATATTTTTGATATTTAAATATTTTTCATAATACATTTCGAAAAGAATAAATAAGAGTTATCAATCTTTTAGCGTTTCATGTTTAAGGTGATTCAATTGAAAAAGATTTTTTTGATATTAGTTGTATTGTTACTTATAGGTTGTGTACAAGCAAAAGACTTTAGCTATGGAATTGAGCAACTTAATGCTATCAATTCTAAATATAATACAACTATGGAGACTTATCCAAATACCATAAAACAGATTGATTTAATGCTTGATGATTTAGAAGCACTAAAAAATCTTAATCTGGAAACAGGACAAGCGCCATTAAACTATGTGGTAAATTACCGAATTCTAAACCTTGAGGCTGAAAAACTGTACATCCAAGGGCAAAAATATGGCAATACTGGCACTACAAAATATGGATTTGGCTGCAAACCAAGACCGCTTATCCTTGAGTCTGTATCTTTAAGAAATAGCTCAGCTTTAAAAGGGTTCGCAGCTGTTGATTTATTAAGAGAATTTATCAAAAAATATCCAAAAGAAGCAGGTCTGGCTGGTTTTTCAGAAAAAAACGCTTTATTCCTTAATGCAACATTTTATCAAATAGCAAAAGACGCTAGAGGTGATAGCAACATAATAAATCATTTTTGTACACAAAATGAGACATTAGTTTTATATAAAAAGGAAATTAAAAGTAAAACAAACCTAAGCGAAGATTTTATAAATAATTTAACTTATGAAAAAGCAGTTCCTATTTGGAAGAAAATAAGAGGTTTTAGCTAATGTCATTGAAAAAACCAACGAGCATGGAAGAATGCTTGTACTTCACAAACAGGACTATAGATTCTGGACGTGCAATGGCGTGGGTTTTCAGGAAAGAATGCCCAAGATGCAGAAAGGGGTTTATGAGCAAGCCTCAAAAAAAAGGCGGTAAAGTTGACAAGAAGGCAGATTATTATGTCTGTAATTCCTGTGGTTATCAAGAAAGCAATGAGCAGTTTGAAAATGGCTTAGTCCTTAATGTCGAATACAAATGTCCATATTGTGGATTTGAAGGTGAAACAAATACCGAATACAAAAGAAAAATCTTTGAAGGTGCGCCTTCTTATGTTTTTGAATGCCAGAAATGCAAAAAGAGGATTGGATTGACAAAAAAGATGAAAGAGAAGAAGAAAAAAGGGGATGAAGATTTGGATGAGTAAAAATAATAACCATCTAATTTTTTGAGAAATTTTGTTGTTTTTTCATCTAACTTTTAATTTAAATTCTCTTCTAAAAAAATCTGCAATTTCCAAAAACATGTTCCATCTTTCATAATCACCAACTAATTTATTTAGCATGGCCTCGTCCCTGAAATAATGGTAAATTGCCAATTTGTCTGTCCTGCTTAATTTCCTAAAAATTTGTTTTTGACCTTCTACTAATTTTGCCTCCAGACTACCATCATTACTCGCTTCATATATTCTCTTGACTTGTGCTGCTCTTATTAATTGGACATAAGTTGTGTCATAGTCGGAAGAATTTGTAGTAAATCCGCCCGAGTCCACAATTAAAAACTTATCTGCATAACTTGTCAAAGTATACCCTCTTTATTAACTTTTCAATGTTCTCTCTTATAACTAATATTTAAATTTTGCTTTTACAAAAATGGAAAATTTCTTTTCAAATACAAAGCTCCCTTTTCAAGTCTAGATATATGCCGACCGTACCATTTTCTATCATGAGCTGTAACTTCTGATATGTCGCTTTTAGCATGATCTCTCTGTCTTCTATAATTCAAGGCTTCTTCTAGTAAGAAATTGTAAACTTCTCTCCTTTCGTCAGGGGTTAATAATTTTATACGGTTTCTCCATTCGCTCTTAAATTCACTAGGTAAGTCTTTATCCTTATCGGCTAATCTCAATACTTCATTGGCGAGTATTTTTTTTAGTCCTAAGTCATCCTGCGCAGTAGGATAAACACGATCAGAACTCTCTGAGTCATATACCATAATTGCTTGTTATACTTTCTTATATATAAATCTTTTTAGTTTTTATGACTTAACAGTAAGAAAAATAAAAATTAACTAATCACTTCTTAACTTTCCTAAACAACTCCTCAACCTTCTTCCAATTTACAACATTCCACCAATTTTTGATATAGTCTGGCTTTCGGTTTTGATATAGCAAATAAAAACTATGCTCCCATAAGTCCAGACCCAAAATTGGCATTTTCCCTTCCATCAACGGGCTGTCTTGATTTGCAGTGCTGTAAACCTCTAATTTGCCGTTATTCACAACAAGCCATGCCCATCCTGAGCCAAATCTGTTCAAGCCAGCATTTGTGAACTCTTCCTTAAATTTGTCAAAGCTTCCAAAAGTATGCTTGATAGTATCTCCAACATTTCCATGTGGCTCACCTCCAGCATTTGGAGCCATTATTTCCCAAAAAAAGCTGTGGTTTGAATGCCCACCGCCATGGTTTCTTACAACAGTTCTTATATTTTCAGGCACATCATTTATGCTTTTGAGAATTTCATCAACATCCATCTTCTCAAACTTTGTGTCTTTTACTGCACCATTTAATTTGTCAATATAGGCTTGATGATGCTTTGTGTGATGAATTGTCATTGTCAATTCATCAATATATGGCTCGAGCGCATTATATGCGTATGGCAACTTCGGCAACGTGTGCATTAAAACCACCTCCAACTTAAATATTATGAACTTAGTATATTATAATGATATAAATAGTTTTTGATTTATTTAAAAGCTATCAGCACAAGCCCTTCTTCATCTTTTCGTTGTTCTTTTAATATTCTTTGCTCTTCTCTCCATTTTTCCAATCTTTTGTGATAGGCAAGAGCATCTTCCAATTGTTGCGCAAAAAATCCTTTTACATCCAAATAAATTTTACTAATTTTTTTTGGTTTATGCCATTCCATTTCTGACACTCTATTTTTATAAGTTATAACTAAAATAAGACCTTCTCTGCTGCGGTAAATAATTTTGTCTATCAACTTATGATTGTTTGCATCTCTGTAATAATAAGACAAGGCTATTAAATGTCCTGTAGTTGCATCAAACCTAAGCTCATTAAGTGGCTCGCTTTCTTCTCCATTGGGATAAGGTACATTGTAGGTAGACCTCAGCAGTTCTGACAGAATTTGTCCAAAATCCTTATAGTATTTTATAAATGCTGTAGTAGCAATTCGCTCTAAACTAACAGCAAACCTATCAGAAAAATTTGTATCTTGAGCTATAATAGCAGGCCGATTTAATTGTTGTGCCAATAATTTATGGTACAAATCAGCATTAGGCATGTCCATATTATTTAAACCTCAACACTCTTCTTCAACTTAGCCAAATAAACACAAGCATTACAAACATCATTTGCACTTGGCTCGTTGCATTTTGCACAGATTTTTATTGTTTCATTTTTAAATTTTTGTTTCAATAATGGAAGAGTTTGCAAAAACGAATTAACTATCGAATATTTAGTTCCAGAAAATTTTTGCTCCAAATCATTAAGCATGTCCCTAACTTGTGCTCTAAAGGATTGTGAAACATTTGGACATTCTACAAATTCGTCCAGCAAGCCATTTATAAAGGCATACGCTGTTACTTCCTTTTCTGTGCATAAATACAATGGCTTTATTCTCTGAACAAATTTTTTATCTTGAATTAATCCAACCTTTGGACCAAGCCTTGCTGAAGCTTGAATATTATTTTTTAGTTGATTCATTAGAATTGATTGACATTCATCATCTAGATTATGTCCTGTCACTAATTTTGTTAATTTAAGTTCCCTTGATTTTTTATTAAGTAAGTATCTCCTAAAAATTCCACAGATAGTGCAAGGTTTTACATCGAGAATTTTAAGCATTTCATCTAATGTCAATCCAAATTCTTCTTCATAAGAGAAAATATGTAATTTTATATTGTTTTTTTGACAAAATTCTTTTGCTTTTTCTAAAGTTTTATCTCTATAACCTGCAATACCCTCATCAATTGCAACTGCATTTGTTTTTATCTTTGGATTTTTTTTTGATAAATTATTCAGTATATACAAAACAGTTAATGAATCTTTGCCACCAGACAAAGCAATACCTAAATTTTCTTTTTTTCCAATTAAATCAAACTGCCTTATTGTTTTGAATACTTTGTTTTCAAAATATTCTGTAAAATGTTTTTTACATAGCTTCTCGCCAGAGTATAATGAAATTACAGGTTTTTCGTTGCAGCAATTGATTTTTATGTTTAGCATTTTGATTTTTTATTGGGTTTTTATTTAATGTTCAATCGTTATTGAATTTTTGTTCAAGTTACCATTCAGTTTATATTTTATTTACTGTTCGCCTTTGACATTAAGGCATTTCATTAAAAATAATATTTTAAAAATATAAAAAATCATCCTCCACTTATAACCGACAAAATCTTTACCTCGTCATTATCATTCAATTCTTCCTCCTCTAAAATCAATTCATTGTTTCTTGATACTATAACTGTAACTGGATTTATGTTTAGTTTTTTTAATAAGTCTGAAACTACAGAATTAGTGGCTAATTCCAATTTTGTATTTTTATTTTCTTTATCTATAAATACATTAATATTGATTTTGTTCACAGATACTATAGAAATAGAAGTTATTAATAAATATTATTAAACTATCCAACAGAATGTCCACATCCACAGCTTGTCTTTACGTTTGGATTGTTTATCTTAAAGCCAGCATTCTGCAAAGAATCAATGTAATCAACAGTTGAGCCTTTCATAAAAGCGACACTTTCTGGGTTCATAAAAATCTTTACTCCTTTCTCTTCAATTACAACATCATTCTCTTTTGGTGCTTTTTCCAAACCAATGTCATACATATAGCTAGAGCAACCTCCTGAAATTACACCCACTCTTAAGCCATAATCTAATTTGTTTTCTTTCTCAAGCAATTTTTTTACTTTTTCTGCTGCCTTATCAGTTAATGTTACAATCAATTCTTTTGTTTGTTGTTGCATTTTTATTGTATTATTTATTGTTGTTTTAGTTTAAATATTTTTTGTTTATCTTCCTTTCTCAACAGGGTGCCCATGCTTTTGCCATTCGTCAAAGCCGCCTACCATTTCCATCACTTGATAGCCTTTTTTAGCAAGCTTTAAGGCAACTTTTGGCGCTGCATAGCATACTACATGATAGCAATATGTGATTATTGTTTTGCTTTTTGGAAGTTTGTTTAAGTGTTTATCAACTTCATATGCAGGAATATTAATTGCAGTTAGCACATGTCCTTTTTTGTATGTGTTAGGATCTCTTACATCTACAATTAAATACTTTCTGTCTTTTTCGTCTATTATCTTTCTTACTGAATATGGGTCTATTTCATACTTTATTTTTTCTTCAAAAAATTTAATTGCTCCTTTGTTCATCTTACACCTCAACCTCCACTTCCTTAATTATAGCATCATACCCTTTTGCTTCAAGCTCATGAGATAGTTCTTTTCCACCGCTTTTTATAATTCTTCCCCTTACCATTATATGAACTCTGTCTGGAGTTATATAGTTCAAAATCCTTTGATAATGAGTGATTAGCAAAACGCCAAAATTAGGATTAAGCAATGTATTTACACCATGGGCAACTGTTTTTAATGAATCAATATCCAAGCCAGAGTCTGTTTCATCAAGTATAGCCATTTCTGGCTGCAGAACTGCTAACTGCAATATCTCTGTCCTCTTTTTTTCTCCACCTGAAAATCCTTCATTTAAGTATCTTCTGCTAAATACTTCATCAATTTTCAATAATTTCATTTTCTCTCTTAATAATTTTACAAAATCTGGTACACTAATTTGGTTTGGTTTTACTGCATTGTGTGCAGTTCTTAAAAAATTTGAAACAGAAACACCTGGAATTTCTTGTGGATACTGGAATGACAAAAACAATCCGAGCTTGGCTCTTTCATCAGGTTTTAATTCTAAAACATTTTTGCCTTTATACCAAGCTTCGCCTTTATCAACTGTATATTTTGGATGTCCCATTAAAGTGTAAGCCAAAGTTGATTTTCCAGAACCATTAGGCCCCATCAACGCACATACTTCTCCTTTTCTAACTACTAAATCAACACCATTCAATATTTTTTGCCCTTCAACGCTTACATGCAAGTCCTTGATGATTAGTTCGTCTGTCATTTTAATCCCTGTAAATTGTTGTTATCCATAAATGTTTAAATTTAATATTTCCATAATCATATCAGGTTTTTCTAAATTTTTAAATCCAAATTTACGATAAAGTCCATGGGCATCTTTTGTAGCTAAAATCCATCTTCTAAGATTTTGTAAGGCTGGATGCTCTAGGATGAACTCAATCAACCACTTTGCTAAGCCTTTTCCGCGATATTTTTCTAAAATGAAGACATCGGCTAAGTAAGCAAACGTAGCATAATCTGAAATCACTCTTGCAAATCCAATTTGCTTGTCAAATTCGTAAACTCCAAAACATAATGAATTTTCGATTGACCTTTGAACCACTGGCAGCGGAATATTTTCTGCCCAGTAAGAGCCTTTTAAAAAATCATGTATTGCATTTAAATCTAATTTAGACTTGTCTGTACTAATTGAAAAATTATCTCTTGTATACTTATTATTTAGTGAATGTACAAACTCAATTTTTGTTGACATACTTTTCAAATATCAATATACTATTCTTCAATGTATCTAATGACAATAAAGCACATTTCAATCTTACTGGACTTATTGGAATTCCAAGCATTTCCAAGATTTGTTCTTTAGTCATAGATTTTAATTCATCAATATTTTTTCCTTTTATTTCGTCGCTTAGCATTGAAGCACTTGCAACTGAAATAGCACAACCTCTTGGATAAACTTTGACATCAACAACCTTTTTGCTATCGCAAAAAGCTTGACCAAAAATTGAGGGTTTCGCTTTGCTCAAGCCCTCGTCAACCTTTTTATTTTCATCAATCAGCAAAAACATATCAATTTCGTCTCCACAAAGCGGATTATACTCGTGATGATGAACAGTAGCATTTTCTATCTTGCCAAAATTCCTTGGATTTTTGTAATGGTCCAAGATATTCTCTTGGTACATCATCTCTATCATGTCCATTTTTAATCACGTTTTAATTTTGATTTTTTAATCTTTCAATCCGCCTTCGGCAAACTTTATAAAAAAAAAAAAA
>CAZUSQ010000005.1:0-14837 GCA_964622655.1 uncultured Methanosarcinales archaeon | reverse complement strand
TGGTGTGCAGCGTGAAAGTTTTGACACGCAAATTGGAAACTTACCAATAATGCTAAAAAGTAAATGGTGTCATCTGCATAAATTAAGCAGAGACGAATTAATAGCAAAAGGTGAGGACCCTGACGAGCCTGGTGGCTATTTCATAATCAATGGTACAGAAAAGGTTCTTATCACAATCGAAGATTTAGCTTCTAATAGATTTTTGATAGAGAGAGATGCAACAGGTCCTAGCGAGATTGTTGGTAAATTATTCTCAGAATATGGCTCATTTAAGATTCCACATACAATTGAAAAAATGAAAGATGGACTGTTCTACCTTACCTTCACACGAGTAAAAAGAATCCCTATTATTGTTGTAGTCAAAGCACTTGGCTTATTAAAAGACGAGGAAATAACTAAATCCATTTCTTCAGAAAGGCAGTTTGATGAAGTAATAATAAACTTATTAGAATTTGTCAGTATAAGAAATGAAGAAGAAGCTCTTGATTATATTGCAAAAAAGATTGGGATTACCCAATCAAAAGAAGTAAGAATTGAAAGAATGAAAGAAATTCTAGACAAATACTTATTGCCACATATAGGCATAAAACCAGAAGATCGCATATTCAAGGCATACAACCTATGCAAGATGTTAAAAAAATATATTCTTGTATCAAATGGTGAGCTTAGTCTTGATGACAAGGATCATTATATGAACAAAAGACTTAAAATGAGTGGTGACTTACTAGCTGATTTACTAAGATTAAACTTAAAAGTCTTGATTGGAGACTTGCTATACAACTTCCAAAGGATTGTCAAAAGAGGAAAATTTCCATCGATAAAAAACCTTATAAGAGACAAACTACTGACTCAAAGGATTTATTCTTCAATGGCAACTGGTGTATGGGTTGGTGGCAGAAAAGGAATAAGCCAGCGTATTCAGAGACTAAACTATCTTGAGACATTATCACATTTGCAAAGAGTTGTAAGTCCATTAAGCGCTTCACAAGAAAATTTTGAAGCAAGAGAATTGCATCCAACACATCTTGGCAGACTATGCCCAATTGAAACTCCCGAAGGAACAAACATTGGTTTAAGGAAAAATCTTTCATTACTTTGTACAATATCCAGCGATTCAAACGAAGATGACCTTCTAAAATCATTGAAAGGAATGGGTTTAAAGGTTGTAAAATAAAAATGGCAGAAGTTTACCTTAATGGCAAATTTGTAGGGGATGTTAATAATCCAATCGAATTTGTGCAGAAAATAAAAGAAGAAAGAAGAAAAGGTATAATTACAGAAAACCTTAATGTTTATTACAATGAAAAATCAAATGAAATTCAATTGGAAAGTTCAAAAGGAAGAGCCAGAAGACCTTTGATAATTGTTAAAGATGGTGTTCCTTTATTAACAGAAAGGCATACCAAACAATTAGAAAAAAATGAAATTTCATGGTCAGATCTATTAAAGCAAGGGGTAATTGAATATTTGGATGCAGCAGAAGAAGAAACTAGCTTAGTAGCCTTTTTTGAAAATGAGCTAACATCAGAGCATACCCACCTTGAAATAACACCATTGGCAATGCTTGGATACTGCACATCTTTAGTTCCTTACGCTAACTTTAATCAGTCAACAAGACTTAATGCAGGCTCAAAAAATCAAAAACAAGCTCTTGGCTTTTATGCCTCTAACTTTGCTGTAAGAATGGATATGGATGTAAATCTACTTCACTACTCTCAACATCCCATAGTCAATACAATAATGCACGATGTTTCTAGCTATGATAAGCATCCTGCTGGTCAGAATATAGTTGTTGCTATAATGAGTTATAAAGGCTATAATATGGAAGATGCTGTCATATTAAATAAAGGTTCTATAGAAAGAGGTTTTGGAAGATCAACTTATTACAGGCCAGCAATTGCAGAAGAACTAAGATATGCAGGTGGCTTAATCGACCAGATATGCATTCCTGACAAAGATGTCAAAGGTTATAAAACAGAAAAAGATTATAGGTTTTTGGAAGACGATGGAATAATTTATCCAGAAGCAAAAGTCAAGGAAGGTGATGTTGTAATTGGAAAGACTTCTCCACCAAGATTTTTGAGTTCTATGGAAGAATATAGTTTGGCTTCCAGCACGAGGCGTGAAAGTTCTGTAAATCTAAAGCATGGTGAAGAAGGCATAGTCGATTCTATTTTGATAACTGAAAATGAAGAGGGCAATAAGCTTATCCAAGTTAGGGTGAGGGATGAAAGAATTCCTGAAATTGGAGATAAATTTACAAGCAGGCACGGCCAAAAAGGTGTTGTTGGATTAATAGTACCCCAAAGTGATATGCCTTTTTCAGCATCAGGCATTGTACCAGACTTAATATTTTCTCCTCACGGGATTCCATCAAGAATGACCATTTCTCATTTAATCGAAATGATTGCTGGCAAGGTAGGCGCTTTAGCAGGACGCTACATCAATGGTACAACCTTTGATGCAGAGCCCTAAGAAAGATTGAGAAAAGAATTGCTTTCGTTAGGCTTTAGAGAAAGTGGTGTGGAAACTTTGTATAATGGTCAAACTGGTGAGCAATATCAAGCAAAAATATTCATTGGAAGTATGTATTATTTAAAATTAAAACATATGGTAGCAAATAAAATACATTCAAGAGCAAGAGGCCCAATACAACTTTTAACAAGACAACCAACAGAAGGCAGAGCTAAGGAAGGTGGCTTACGATTAGGAGAAATGGAAAAAGACACTTTTGTTGCACATGGCGCATCATTGTTGCTTAAGGAAAGGTTTGACAGTGACAAAACAATAGTTCCAGTTTGTGAAAGCTGTGGAATAATTGCAATTAAAGACAATTATAGAAACAAATCATATTGCCCGATATGTGGCGAGAATGTTGAGATTAATGACATTGAAATAAGCTATGCTTTCAAATTAATGTTAGACGAATTTAAGTCATTAGGTGTATATCCAAAACTACAGTTAGAAAGCAAATACTAAGTACTAAAATGGTAGACATAATCTCAGAATACGAAGACAAGCTTCCAAACAGAGTAATTGATGAAATAAGAAACAATCTACCTAAAGGGATAAGTGATAATAAACTAAAAAAGATAATGGAAGCAACTTACGAAGAATACAAAAATGCACGTGTGCATGCTGGCGAATCAGTTGGGTTAATAGCAGCAGAGTCTATAGGAGAGCCAGGCACTCAAATGACATTAAACACATTTCATTTTGCTGGAGTAGCAGAAATGAATGTCACTTTGGGTTTGCCAAGAATAATTGAAATACTTGATGGAAGAAAAGAGCTTGAAAATCCAATGATGGAAATTTACTTAAAAAAACCTTATGCCAGCGGAAAAAAAATAGAGGATTTAAGACAACTTGCACTCCAAATAAAAGAAACAAAACTGAAAGATATTGCAACAGAATTCACAATTAATATTGCAGATTTAACTATTGAAGTAAAGCTTGACAGGGATAAAATGAAAGAGATAGACATAACTAATAGCAAAGTCATAGATGCTATTTCAAAACAATTAAAAGGCTACAATATAAAAGATAATAAAGACTTTTTGATACTAAAAGCAAGAAGCAAAGAAGATAGCTTTAATGACGCATATAAAACAAAAGAAAAAATAAAATATATAACTATAAAAGGCATAAAAAGAATTTCACAAGTTTTACCTGTCAAAAGAGAAGACGAGTTTATTATTATAACAGCTGGTTCTAATCTTGCGGATGTATTACAACTTGAAGAAGTTGATGCTTACAGAACAACAACTAATAACATATTTGAGATTGGACAGGTGCTTGGAATAGAAGCTGCAAGGCAAGCAATTGTAAATGAAATTTTCAAAGTTATAGAAAGTCAAGGCTTGAATGTTGATGTAAGGCACATAATGCTTGTTGCTGATACTATGTGTGTTAGTGGCACTGTAAAAGGCATTACAAGATATGGAGTTGTTAGTGAAAAGTCAAGTGTTTTGGCAAGAGCTTCTTTTGAGACACCAATTAAGCATATCATTAATGCAGCGCTTGTTGGCGAAGTAGATAACCTTAATTCAGTTGTTGAGAATGTAATGATTAACCAGGCTGTGCCAATTGGAACAGGATTACCAAGTTTAACAGTTAAGCAACAACAAAAAACAGTTAAAGAAAAGTAAATTTGTTTAAATTCAATAAAAATAATTCATAAAAAACTAAATCAATAAGACATTTAATTCACACAAAAAAACAACAACACTAAAATAAATAATGAAAAACAATATTGAAAATAAAACTACAATAAAATCAAACACAAAATTATCAAAAAATAAAACTCAAATGAGAAAAAATTTAGCTCAAATATTTACCGACCCAACTGAGTTAAGAGTAGGTATAGTTATATTTCAAAACGTCCCGAATGATACCACAAATACACCCTTTGGAAAAACACCATCAGCAATACTAAGAGATTCGATACCTACCCTTCAACAGCTAGCTGACAAGTCATTGATAAGTGTTGAAGTAATTAGTGGTCTTGAAGATTATTGTACTGAACAAAGAATATTAGAAAGATTACAAGAAGCAGGACTTATTTTTTTATTTGCTAAGTTTGCTCCTTGGTTTGGTGGTGAACCACTTTATGAAAGACCACCATTCTATTACGAAGTCATGGAACAAGCAGATCATAGTACAATTCATATTCCTTATAGAGTAGAATAAAATGACAGAAGAAGAAAAAGAACAAGAACTTGAGGTTGTAAAGCAAGCGATTCAAGGCAAGGAGGAAAAAGTTGAAAGGCTAGAAGAAGAACAATATATATACAAGCAAGTCAGAAGCATTACCTTCTCTGTTTTAAGCCCAAAAATGATTAAAAAAATGGCATCAGCAAAAATTGTTACGCCTGAGCTTTATGACAAAGAAGGCTATCCTGTTGATGGTGGCTTAATGGATATAAGGTTAGGAGTTATCGATCCTGGACTAAGATGCAAAACTTGCGGCTCAAAATTAAAAGAATGCATTGGTCATTTTGGTTACATAGAATTGGCAAGACCAATTATTCATGTCAAATTTGTTAATATAGTTACGACTCTACTAAAATGCACATGCAGAGATTGTAGTAGAATTCTAATTCCAGAAAACAAGATAAACAAAATCAAGGAAACTCTTGATCAAGTTGAAAAAGAAAGTGGTGTAGAGGAGCGAAGGCTAAAAGTCAAAGAAATAATTGCAGGATTAAAAACAATAAATAAATGCCCACATTGTAATACCAAGCAGAAAAAAATCAGCTTGGAAAAGCCAACAACGTTTTTGGAGGATGAAAAAAGAATAAGCCCGGTTGAAATAAGAGCAAGACTTGAAAAAATTACAGATGCAGATTGTGAAATATTTGGATTAAAAGTTCCTCATATAAGACCAGAATGGATGGTACTAACAATATTACCTATCCCACCTGTAACAATGCGACCCTCTATTACTTTAGAAAGTGGTGAAAGAAGCGAAGATGATTTAACCCACAAGCTTGGTGATATTGTCAGAATAAACCAAAGGTTGTTTGAGAACATAAATGCTGGCGCACCTGAAATTATTGTTGAGGATTTATGGGATTTATTGCAATATCATGTTACAACATTTTTTGACAATAATATTGCACAGCTGCCACCTGCGAGACATAGAAGTGGTCAACCATTAAAGACATTAACTGAGAGGATAAAAAGCAAAGAAGGTCGTATAAGGCATAATCTTGCTGGAAAAAGAACAAACTTCTCTGCAAGAACAGTTATAAGCCCAGATCCAATGCTTGAGATTTTTGAAGTAGGAGTACCATTTGTAATAGCAACAAAACTTACAGTTCCAGAAAGAGTAAATGAGTGGAACATTCAATACCTCAAGCAATTTGTTGAGAAAGGTCATGACAAATATCCAGGCGCTAATTACATAATAAGACCAGATGGCAAGAAGAAAAAAATAACAGAAGAAACTAAAGAAGCATCTCTTGAAGAGTTGCAGCCTGGTTATATTGTTGAGAGGCATTTGATGGACGGTGATATTGTGATATTCAATAGACAACCATCCTTGCATAGGATGAGCATGATGTGCCATCGAGTAAAAGTGTTGCCTGGGAAAACTCTGCGCTTGAACCCAGCTGTATGCACCCCTTACAACGCAGATTTTGATGGAGATGAAATGAACTTACATATTCCACAAACAGAAGAAGCAAGGGCAGAAGCGGAAATTTTAATGGAAGTCCAGACACAGCTTGTATCATTGAGGTATGGCTTAAGCTTAATCGGATGCACCCAAGATGCAATATCCGGCAACTATGTTTTAACAAGAGAAAACTTAATAAAACGAGAAGTTGCCATTGATTTGATGTCAGCAGTTGGTGTTACTGATTTCTCGAAGCTGCCAAGAAAATCCATTGTAACAGGCAAAGAAGTTTTTAGTGTTTTATTGCCTGATGATTTCAATTACAGCGGGCATTCAAGATTATGCGACAGGTCAAGGGACAAATGCGATAAAGATACCCATGTTGTGATAGAAGACGGCAAGCTTATTTCAGGAGTTATGGACAGAAATTCACTTGGTGAAGAATCAGGCCTTATGCTTAGAAATATCCATCAAAAATATGGAAAAGATTTTAGCATTGATTTGCTTGGCAAGATTTTCAGGCTTGGTATAGAATACTTATTTAGAATGGGCTTTACATCTGCTTTATCAGACACAGACTTGCCGGAGTCAGCAAGACTGAGAATGAGAGAAGACCTTGATGCAGCAAAAAAAGAAGTAAATAGTTTAATTACGCTGTTTAAAGAAGGGAAGTTGGAAGCATTTCCCGGAAAAACAATGCAAGAAACCTTAGAGTTAAAAATTCTAGAAGTTTTAAACAAAGCAAGAAACGAAACTGGCAGAATAGTTGCGACTCATGCAGATAAGAGAAGCCATACTATGATAATGGCAGAAAGTGGCGCAAGAGGCAATCTGCTTAATCTAGCTCAGATGGCAGCTTGTGTTGGACAGCAAGCAATGCGAGGCAAAAGAATAGAAAAAGGATTTGAGCAAAGAACATTATCACATTTTAAGAAAAATGATCTAGGGACTGAAGCCCATGGCTTCATAAGCAATGGATTTAAAACAAGTTTAAGCCCAGCTGAGTTCTTCTTTGGGTCTATGACTGGCAGAGATTCTTTAATGGATACTGCGCTTAGAACACCAAAAAGCGGTTATTTGTACAGAAGGCTTGCAAATGCAATGCAAGACTTGAGAGTAGAATATGACAACACTGTAAGAGATGCTTCTAAAAAAATTATACAATTTGAATATGGAGAAGATGGAATCGATGTGTCAAAGTCAGAGAATGGAGTTATTAATGTGAAGAGGATAATAAGCACTGTCTGAAAATAAATAAAATAACAAAACAAAAATAATAATAAAAAATAGAAATCTCAAATAATAAAATGGCCAAAAAAATTGACTCAACTGAAATAAAGAAAATGCTTAAGTCTGGCAATTTAGTTATAGGCACAGAAAGAACCATAAAGAACTTGAAATTAGGCAAAGTACAGAAAGTTTTAGTAAGTTCAAACTGTCCGGCTAGTGTTGAAAAGGATATAACCCATTATTCAGGATTGAGTGGTGCCGAATTCTATAAGTTAGACTATCCAAATGACGAATTGAGTGTCATCTGCAAGAAGCCATTTTCTATTTCTGTACTCTCTTTGTTGAAAGGTGCAAACAAGTGAGTAAGGTAAAGTTTGATTCTGAGTCAATGAAACTGATAATGTTTTTTGAGTCTATGACAGGTGCCAAAGTAAAAGACTGCATTTCCAATGAAAAACTTATTTTCATCATCGAGGAAAATGAAATGGGCAAAGCAATTGGCAGAAATGGCGTCAATATAAAAAGAGCTGAAAATAAGTTAAAGAGAAAGATTAAGCTTGTGGAATTCAGCAATGATGTTTTGCAGTTTGTAAAAAATTTGATTTATCCAATGCAAGTACCTGATATCAGTCAAGAGAATGGCATTATAACAATTTGTGGAAAAGACACAGGCACAAGAGCAATGCTTATAGGCAGAGAAAGGCAAAATATCAACAAATTGATTGATGTTGTAAGAAGATATTTTGACGTGAAGGAGATAAAGGTTGTGTAGTAACCTTTAAAAACCACTATAAAATACTAAATAATATGAGCAATAAATCACGTGGCTTATATACTGGAAAGAGATTAAAGAAAAGAAGAAAAGAAAGCAGGTGGCATTATAAACCTTATATCAGAAGGATTTTACGCTTGAAAGAACGCTCAGACCCACTTGGAGGAGCTTCACAAGCAAGAGGCATTGTGCTTGAGAAAGTTCAGTTAGAGGCAAAGCAGCCAAATTCTGCAATGCGCAAATGTGTTAGAGTGCAACTTATAAAAAACGGAAGACAAGTAACTGCATTTTGCCCAGGAGATGGAGCAACAAAGATGATAGATGAGCATGATGAAGTGATAATAGAATGCATAGGTGGCGCAATGGGAAAAAGCAAAGGCGATATTCCTGGAGTAAGGTGGCAAGTTATCAAGGTCAATGACCAAAGCCTTGACGCTTTATTGAAGGGAAGGATAGAAAAAGCAAGGAAATAGATTTGATTATTATTATTTTGTTGTTGATTTTTAAAATAATGCGTTGTGTCAGATAAGAAATAATAACAAATACTTAAATTTTACATTCAATAAAACAAAAACAAAAAATAATATTGAAAAAATCAAATAAACATCAAAAAATGCCAGAAATAAAAGTATTTAATAGATGGAGCATAGAAGGGATTAAAGTGGACGATCTGGGAATTGCTTCTTACATTACTCTGCAGCCCAGAATTGTACCAAAAACAGGAGCCAGATATGCTGGCAGCAAATTCTACAAAAGCAGAACATTTATTGTTGAGAGGCTAATCAACAAATTGATGATACCCGGTCACAAAGGTAAAAAGCACTTCAAAACAAGCTATCATATGACTGGCAAGGCAGAGACTGCTTATGATATTGTAGAAGAAGCCTTTAAGCTGATTGAAAAAACAACAAGGGAAAATCCAATTAAAGTTTTTGTTAAGGCTTTAGAGAATGCTGCACAAAGAGAAGAGATTGTTACAATAGAGTATGGTGGTGCTCGCTATCCAAAAGCAGTTGAATGCTCTCCACAAAGAAGAATTGATTTAGTTTTAAGGCATATGACAGAAGGCGCGTATCATAGAACTTTTAACACAAAAAAATCAATTGTAAACAGCTTGGCAGAAGAGATAATTAATGCTTACAGGTTAAGTAACGCTTCAAACGCAATAGCAAAAAAATTAGAGATAGAAAGACAGGCTGATGGAAGTAGGTAATTATTTCTTCAAATTTTTAATCAATTCTTCCTTTCTTAATTTTAGTTGTCTTGGGTTTAAATCAATATATCCTATTTCCTTGAAAGTTAAAATTATTTCAATTAATCTTTTTCTGAAAGTATTTAATCCTTCTTTTTTTATGATATTTTTATAATCGTCAAAATTTATTTCACACTTCAAAAGCAAATCCATTATATCAATTCTATCCTTTAGTCCTTTCTCACTTTTACTTCTGCTAATTTCCGCAGCCTGCTTTAACATCAACAAAGCTATTGGATTTACAACATTAAAGCCCTCTACTTTTGTAACATAATTTTTAATATTCTCTAACAAAGGAAGTTTAGAGTAGAAAGGTAAATAAATATCAATATCTATACCTTCTATTTTGATTTCATATTTTTTGAGAGCATCGTTTTTATTTAGTCTGTAGTTTAGCTTTAATTTTTCCAATTCTTTATAGCCTATTACAATGTCGATATCCTTTGATTTGTGAGATTTTGCCCAGAGGTAAACTGCCCACCCTCCTATAAGTATAAAATTCATCTCTTTTCTGATTTTCTGCAATACTTCCCAGCTTTTTTGGATTATTATTGTGTTCCAATATTCCATTTTTGCTCCAATGTTTTCAAGAATTCTTGCGCGTACCACTGTGGCAGATTCCATAAGTCAACAAATATGTTTGCATTAGTGGCAATTTTACCATATTTATCCATATTTTTATCTTTTTTAAGAACAAATATATTTGGAGTGTTTTTTGGTGCTGAAAAACGTTTTTTTATTTCATCTAAATCATTGCTATAGATATATATTTCTGAATAGTCTGCTGACGCTTCATTATACTTGAGCCTGTAGCCAGAGTAAGCTGTAAATGTCACAGAATCAGGCATAGATTTTTCAATTTCAATCACACTTTTTTCAGCTCTTGTTGAATATATTATGTCTTTTTTTAAATTCCTTATTGACGCCCAATGGTAAAGTATTTTTTTAGCATTGATGATGTGAAAACACATTTTCTTTACTTCAATTGCGCCCATTCTTCTTAAGGGAACTAAAGCATTGCTTACATTCGATAGCGATAAGTTTAATTTATCAGAAATAGCCTTCTGAGTAAGCACATTATTACCTTTTTCAGCTTGGTACAAAATTTCTCTGTAAACCTCTTCTGTCCTTTTCATGTTTCTAAATAAAAATATATTTATTTATAAAGGTTTCTATTTTTTTAGAAAATAATATAAAGAAAGTTTCAAATTTTAGAAATAAAGAATTCTATCACTCCAAAATAATTAAAAGCATAAAAAGTTTTAAATAATACTTGTATATATTGTAATTACAGGTGTTACATTTGCCTATAAAATATAGCAAACATGCTAGAGAGCAAATGATTGCCAGAGGAATATCAGAAAAAGAAGTTGAAGAAGCAATAAAAAGAGGCTCTAAAGAACTTCAAAAACCAAATAAAATTTTATCATATTACAAATACTTTTGTGTTGTTTATAAAAAAGTTGGTGATAATGCATATGTAATAACTGTTAAACCAAGGTGATTAAGATGAAATGCCCAATTTGTGAAAAAGGAACTCTAAAAAAAGGAAAAATTAAGGAAACAATGTTTGGTGTTTATTTAGGAGAGTTTCCAGCAGAAATATGTACTAAATGCAATGAATCTTTTACTGACGAAAAAACAACAAGAGCAATAGAAGAAACAGCTAAGAAGAAAGGTATATGGGGGCTTGGTAAAAAAACCAAAATAACAAAAACAGGAAATTCTTTGGCTGTTAGAATACCAAAAGAAATTGCAAAATTTCTGGATTTGAAAGAAGGCAATGAAGCCTACATACATCCTGAAAAGGATAGACTAATAATAGAAGCTTCTTAGACAGATGATTAGCATCAAAAAATCTCAATCTTGGTCAATAGACATTGCCTTAGGCGTAATTATTTTTATGGCTGCTTTTTTTATATTCTATGCACTGCTGAATGCAAATCCTAACACAAGAGCAAGCAATTTGAAAGAAGAAGCTTCTATAATTGTCAAAGAAGTTGCTTCTGGAGATTCTCCATTAAGAATTGTTGATGGAAATGAAGTTAACATAAGCAGATTGGGCGAACTGAAAAATCTTAGCTATGAAGAATTAAAAAGAAGATTTAGAGTTGAAGGAGATTTCTGCATTTATTTAGAAGACGAGAGAGGCTACCTTGTAATAATAAACAACAGCTACAAAGGGATAGGTGCTCCAATCATAAACATAAGCGGCACGCCTTGCAGCCAGAAATAAAAAATTATAAATACAATATAATTTAAAATTAATTTATGCTAAAAAAAAGAGGTTATTTCTTTGTATTAGATGCTGTACTAGGATTATTTGTGCTTATTATTGGAGTTTTTCTTGTTACATCATCGTATGTTAATGTTCCCAAGCCGACACAAGTAGGCTTGCTGGCTGATGATTTGCTCAATTTCTTGTCCAACAAAAAAATAGAAGAGCTCAATAACCCATATGCTGGAATCGGCGGTGAGCTTTGGCAACAAGGTATAATAACTGATGGCGATAATTCTTTGTTGCAGCAGATAGGCGAGTTTTACGCTACAAATAAGCTTGACATTGCAGAGAAATTCATACAAAATGTATCAAAAGGCGTGATACCAGATCAATTTAGGTACGAGGTATGGCTCGATAGCACATTATTATACCCTAAAACTATTACTCTTGAGCACGAAAAATCAAGGAATAGCACGGAAATTTTGCTGACATCTAAAAAAATTACTTTTGGTGTCATCAATAAAACAACAAGCAATCTTTATGGACCTTACAAGGCAGAGGTATTTGTATGGGAAAGATAACTAAAAAAGGAATTTTTTTTACTTTTATTGCAATAACAATAATTGCTGTTTTTATTCTAGTTTTTACACCACAAGCAGAAGTAAGCTTGCAAGTAGATACAGAAGCTACTCGTGCAAGAATAGGCTCTATCGATAATTATGTTAATGATTTGCAAGGCAGATATTTTGAAACTGTGTTAAGAGCTACAACTTACAAAACAATATTGGCTTTAATATTTTACATGAACTCAACAGACTCTTTTTTAACAAATTTGGACTCTGCATTCCAAGAAGTTTCAATAAATGGCACAATCAACAATGTGCCAATAGACTCGAGAACAAACAAAAAAATAATGGAAAATAGCACATTGACAAACTGGAGCAATAAGATAATTGAAACAGCAAAAGACACTTTAAATGTAAACACCACACTACTCATTAAAAATGTCACCATATTCCAAACAAGGCCATGGAATATTGAATCCCAACTAATCTTAAACTTCACTGTTAAGTCAAATATTGCAGAATGGCATAAAGAATCAATCATAACAACAACTATAAGTATTGAAGGACTTCATGACCCATACTATCTTGTAAATACAGACGGCAAATACACAAACCAAATAAAAAGAAGCAATGTTGAATTTAACAAGTGGAATATAACAAAGGTAAGGGAAAGCTTAAGAAACGGCACTTATGTTCATTGGCAGGACTCAGAAGCGCCAAGCTTTTTGATGAGATTTACAAACACAATAAAAAACTCAAGCTGCTGTGGAATTGAAAGTTTTGTAGACCCAAACAAAATAAGCCCAAATGATCAAAGAGAAAGTTATGTTGATTATATGTTTTGGAGCCATAAGTTTGCCAATAATTGTGCAGAACTATACAATATAACAAATCCCTCAACTGGTGGTGGCTTATGGGACGAGTTTAGATACTTCAAGCTTGATATCAATAGTACAACAAGGTATAATATAACAGGTAAAGATGCTGTAAAGACATGTTAGAAATAAAAACAATTAAATCAATGAAAAATAATCCAATAACGAAAATAAATTCAAACAATCACGATAGCGACTTTTAGATTAACATCATGATAAAAGTAAACCGCTTTTTATGTTTAATGAATAATAGGCGAGGCAAAAATTAGTGGAAGACAATTTTTGCCGAGTACAAGATTATGTTGCGAAGCAACAGATTGAAGAAATAAAGACACATTAAATATGTTTGCCGAAGGCGGATTGAATTAAATTTAAAATATACAAATGCTAAATATCAAGTTGCCACTCAAAGACAATAACTAAAGTTTTTATACCATAAATCAAATTTAAGCATATGTCACCAGATGATAGCATACTAAGGACAGTTGCTGATGAGCTTTTAGATTTAGTAAAGAAAAGCAAGAAAATATCGGTAGAGGAAGCAGCAAAAAAGCTAAAAATGCCTGTTGCAAGTGTGCAAGCCTTAGTTGACTTTTTGGTTGAGGAAAGGGTTTTTGGCATAGAGTATAAGTTCACAACACCATACATTTATCTTTACAAAGAGGGAATTAAAGAAGCTAAAGCAAAAGAAAAGAGCTTTACAAAAGAGCTCATAACAAAAGAGCAGTTTTATGAAAAGACAAAGGAAAGAAAAGTGCCTTATGAGCATATAGAAGGTCTTTGGAGAAAATATCTTCAACAAAACCTTACCCACATAAGAGAAGAATTTTTAAGAAAAGCAAGAGAAAAGAAAGTTCCTGAAGAAAAAATAGAAGAGCTTTGGAAAAAATACTTGTCACATTTATAGTTAAAAACTGTAACTAAAATGGATATTGAAGAGTTTTTGGATAGAGAGCTTTCTGACTTAGGTTTACAGACAGATAAAACTGAAGAACAGATTAGTTTGCCAGAGTTTAAGGAGCAAGTTGAGCCATCACCATTATTTGAGAGTATAAAAGCAAACCTTAGCAAAGGCAATCTCGAGCTTGCTGAACAAGCCTATGTGCAGCTATGGCACATCTTAATACAACAAAAGCTAAAATGGAATAAAGAGCTATATGAGCAGCTTTCAATGCTAAGCAGGCAATTTGCAAGCGTGTTGAATCAAACATATAATGAAGTAAAAAGAAAATCAGAGCATATAAATGAACTGATAAGCAGGGCAAGAGCTGCGCTTAGAGAAGGAAGAAAAGAAGTACCTTTCAAACTTTACTCTGAAATAGAAGGGATATACAACTCAATTCCAGATGTTTTTTTTGAGGAAAAAAAGATTGTAGAAGAGCAAATAATGGATTTCTATAAAGAGCTTAAGAATACAACAGATAACGAGCTTGTAAAAAGAGTCTCTGCCTTAATCCAAGAAATAAACCAGCTAATAGACAAAATAAATCTTGCAATTCGCGCAAATGACATGATTAATGCAACTGTAAACTATAATAAATGCATTGAGCTTTACTCTCAAGTGCCAGAAGGCTTTTTAAGGTACAAAAATTCGCTTGGCATTAGACTTTTGGATATTTATAAAAGCATTAGTATTTTCAATGAGATTTCAAATTTGCAAAAGCAATTAAGCCAACAAACTACCCAACAACTCCAAATTCCACAACAAACTGCAGGTTCTGCTTTTGGCTATCCTCAAAAATCAATGCTTCTGCATTCAAAAAAAGAACGTGCAAAAAAGAATATAGAAAAAGGGTTTTATAA
>CAZUSQ010000004.1:9790-16677 GCA_964622655.1 uncultured Methanosarcinales archaeon | reverse complement strand
TGCACTGTTAAATTAACTCCTAAGACATCAACAACAGTTTCAACTGTATTTATTGGGCAAGCTAGTTGCACAGGCACTACATCAATTCTAAACAATGTCGAGACTTTTAACACAGAAGCTGGAAGCACTTCACCTGTTATTAAGCTTACATTAGTTAAAGATGAATTTAGAATCAATAATGCAAACTTAACATGCTCATTTGATATCTTTTCAAAAGTTGGAAGCTCAACTGACATTACAAAAAATCCAGAGGTTGAGAATGTGCAAATAAACATTTTGTTCTCTAACCTTCCATTAGGAGAATTAAGCACAGAAGTTCAAGACAAAATAGACCAAGCAAAAGAAGATGCAGAAGGTATTTGGGAATTGATTGGGACTTTGAATAAGATTGTGCATGTTGCAAAGAGGATATGTCAATTGATTAATACAATTTATAATATAGTTGCAGTATTTTATCTAGCATATTTTGTAATAAAAGGTGCTGAATTTACTTGTGATGCAAGTGTTGTTTTTTTCCCTACAATATGCAACAGCATATATGCTATGTCTGTAGGACAATGTGAAAAAACCGAAAAAGCAAGTCAAGGTGCAGATGCATTTAAAAAAGCCAGTAATTGGGCTTGTGATATTGTAAATTGCAGACGCACATTCTTATGGGGCGATCTTGTAAAAAATTGGATAAATGATCCAACTACATATCTTGGAGGTGCTGGTTATATTTTGAGTCCAGGCCAGTATCTTGGACCAAAAACAGATAGCAAATACACAGCCATAGATTATGTGCGAGACATTTCAATTGGACAAGGAGGCAAACCAAGACCTGTTAGCGAGTATATGGATCCCCAACATAATCTAATAGTCGCTACTTTATTTGCATGCTTGCCAGGGGTTATTTATGGATTAGATAAATATAGACAAATTAAATGCTTATATGCTGATTGCTTGCAAAATGCAGTTGGAAAAGAAGGCTTGCCAGTAACTGCTTGTGAAGACCAAAAAGCATATGCAACTTGTAAATATGTAACAAGTGAGTTATTTGCAGTATTTCCATGGACAGCTGTGATTGATCACTTCTTAAAAATAATAAAGAATGCTTTATCAAATCCATTTAGTGCCTTAAGTGTTGCTCTTTCGCTATGGTGTGGCTCAGCATGTTATGCCAGATCTGATCTTGGTGCGGCTTATCAAGTATGTAGAGGAGCAAGATTACTTACTCTTGTTGGTGATGCTGCTCAAAATGTACAAAATATAATTGAACAAGGCTTCACGATAAGAACAGATTATTGCACAAGATTGGAAGATTAAAAATTACAAAATGAACAATAAATTAACAAAAAACAAAATTGGAGAAAAATTTAGCAATGGTATATTTGTTATACTGTTATCAATTGCAATACCTCTATTTGCTTTCGTGACAGAAGACAGCAAAATAACAGGATTTGTCGTTAGTGAGGATTCTACTGATATTATAGCTGCAAACATAGATGTTGTTATCCAAGATAATCTTCTTGTATTTAACAATGTTGATTCGCTATCAACACTTGCTACTGGAAATTATTATGTTGATGATATTGGCATTGTTTATTGGCTTGATGATGAATCAAAGCCAGCAATTGCAAAAGTCAATTTTATTGATGAAAGCCAGAAAAATAGGCACATCTATATTGATGCTGGAGGAAGAGTTGGTTATATTTTAGCATCAGTTACAATAGAATAAAAATGAAAAAACTATTCAAAAATAAAATCGCAAAGGGATTGGTTAGTTTAATTACAATAATTGTATTATTATCTTCAATATTAGCAACTTCATTATTTTATCAAAACAATATAACAGCCAATGTTATATTTGATGAAAGTTTTGATGGATTGGTTGGAAAATGAGTAATAAAATAACTAAAATTTTAATAAAAAAAATAGAAAAAAGAAGTAGATTGCCAATTTATGATATAGACTCTTCTATTATACTTGAGATTATTTTCGAAAATCCAAGACAAGACGATGCAAAGAAAATATTTCAATTATCAGGTTATAGGAACAAATATAGGCTAATGACGTCGGCTATAGTCATAGGAGAGGTTATTTATATCATTAGCAAAGAAAAAGACCAAGAATATAAAGAAAAGTACTTAGAGGCATTAAAAAGAATTTTGCTTTATCATGATGTAGAGATATACAGGCCACCTAAAACATTTTTGGCTAAAGTAAATGAAGTGTTATCGACAGATACCTTCTTCAAGACTATGGATGCTTTGGTATTTGCTAGTGCATTAGAAAATAAATCTATTAAGTTTATCACTTTTGATTCTGATTTTTTAGAAAGTAAGAACTTAAAGGAGAAATTTAAAGAGGTGAAAATAGATGATAAAATTTAATTCAGTGAGTCCTGCAGTAATCCAATATCTCTTTTGTGCTCATACCTCTAAATCTACTTTTAGGCTTAAGTTTCCTCAACTCCTTCAACTCCTCCAAAATCTCTTCGACTTTTGGATGCAATTTAACTTTTTTCATACAATTTCAAAAATGAAGCTCTATATTTAAACATTTCGGTTACAAAAAATGATGAAATTACTGAACAACAAAACAGCAAAAGGATTGGTTAGTTTAATTACTATAATTCTACTATTATCTTCTATATTAGCCACAAGCATTTTCTATGAAAATAACATAACTGCTAATGTTGTAATAGACAAAATAGATTCAAAATCATTTATTTCAATAAAAGAAGTAAATAACATTGAAGAATTAAACCAATTAAATGAAGGATGGTATGAAATAAGAAGTGGACATGTATTTTATCTTGACACATTTAATTCTTATGCTCCTCTTTGGATTAAGGTAAAGAATCCAAAACAACAAAATGGTTTGTTTGTTGTTGATGAATATGGAGACATTGAGTTTTATGATAAAGATAAAAAATCAATTGAAAAAGAACTTATTGAAGAAGAAATTGAAGTAAAATCAATTGCTACTACAATAACAGGCAAAGTTACTGGGTTGGAAAAAGTGAGTGGGTTTGAGACAATTAAAGTTCCAAAAAGTGAAGTTACTGCAACAGGTGCCCCTATAACTACATCTACTATATCAAAGAAGCAAGCATACATAGTTGAAATTAGCACTAATAATTATAAAATGATAATCGTCGAAGGTAATAAAATAACTGTAGTTAAAGATGCTACATTAAAGAGTGATAACTGGGAAGGGACATTTGATAAGGGATACAATATTCAAAACTTAGAAGCTCTTAAAGGTACACTTTTGCAAAAGTGGGATGGAAATGATCCAAAAAAAGTTCCAATTCAAGGTGGGACGAAGGATTTTTCAAAATGCACTAGTGATCCTCCTTGTATTTACACAGATACCTTTACTGATGGTTCCAAAACAATAACAAGCATTACGGGTACATCAACAACAGTAGAAAAATTCAAGACAGCATATCTCGATAATGGAAAGGAAATAGCAAAGCAAGAATATGTCAAATTAAACAAAGAGGGGAAGACTGGATTAGACACAAAGGAAATTCCCACTTCCAAAGTAGTAGAAGAAACAAAAGATGGCATTAAGTATGTAACAACTTATACTTATACTGTAATATACCCAATAGTAACTTATGAAGCTACCAAAATAAACCAAAAGACTGGTCAGATTGAAGAATTTATTTATGGCGAAGGGGGCAAACAACTAATAATTAAAACTCCAGGAGGTGTTGGCATATTAGACATATTCAAATCTGAATATCAAATGGAAGGAGATACAAGTTTATTACCTAAAGCAAGCACACGCTTAAATCAACTCGCCTCCCGCCAATTCTTCGCCGAAGTAGAACGTGTACTAACAGAATTCCAAGGCTTATCTTACTTGCCAACTCTGTTTATGGATGAAGATTCTTTGCTTGCATGGCGTGATAAAGTTGATAGAATATTTGCAACTCTCTACTTAGGAACAGAATATTGGGCAAGTGCAATATGCGGAAATTATCTTGATGGTGAGGATGAAGGTATTGCTTATGCTGAAACACCACAAGGATTAGCTCAAGTTGCTGCGCATATAGAAGCAACAAGAACAGAGCCTATCATAACAGAAAATGGAACAACACAATTCATATATAAAATAACTTTCAATGTAAGAAATGGAGACTATGACAAAGACCCAAGAGCACCAGAGGAAATGAACATTAATGTTATATTAAAAAGAGAGAAAACTGTGAATGTTTTCAAAAAAGAGCAAAAGGTGAAAAGAGGCTCTACTTTTGGCAGAACCGGAAGCAATGCCATTGTGCAAGACAGCTCAACATTCTTTAACCAAGTTTGCTTAAAATTTGATAAGATTCCTTTCAGATGGAAGATAAGCGATAAAGAAATATGCAATGCAATAGTTGAATCTTCCACAACACCAACTACAATAACAACTACAACAACCACTACAACCACTGGGACAGCACCGGAAAGCGAGATCAATGATTTTTAAGTTTGTTATAATATCGATTTTAAAATAAAAAGATTGTAAGAAAGACGATTATGAAAATTTATATAGAATCTTCAGTTTTTAATTTTGTTTTAGCTAATGATGCTCCTGAAAAGCAAAAAATTACTAAAGTATTTTTTGCAAATAAACTGGCATATTTTGAGGCATTTGTATCTGATATAGTGTTTAGTGAAGTAGGCAACACCAAGGAGCCAAAAAGAAGTGCACTTCTGGAAATAATGGCACAATATCCTTTAACTAATCTAAGAAATAGTGAAGAAGCTATTAAATTAGCCAGAAATTATGTTAGTAAGAAGATTATTCCAGAAAAGTATTTAAATGATGCTTTGCACATAGCTATAGCTGTTGTTAATAATATTGATGTTATAGTAAGCTGGAATTTAGAGCATATCGTAAAGTTAAAAACTATTGTTGAAGTTAATAAAATAAACTTAAGGAATGGCTACAAGCAAATAGTTATAGTAACACCGGAGGAAATATGAGAGAGCCTAAAGCAATGCGAGAATTGCATAAAATAAGGGAAAAAATGTCCAAGCTGTCTGATAAAGAACTGCTAAACGAATCAGAAAAAGCTAGAGAAAAGTATAAGGATATTATTGCAGTGTGTGAATCCAAAACTAAAAAGATTGAGATCAAACCTGTTTGATAACGAAATCAAAGGATGGTTTAAGACAGGTGAGATTCGTGAATTCAGAAGATAATGAAGTTTATGAAGTTTTATCTAAGGAACTGGAAAAATTCAATAAGCTTATAGAAGGACATAAAAAATTACTTATAGCTATAGGTGAACTTTAGCAATTCAATAAAACAAAATTCTGTAAGTGGAGCAACACCAGAAAGCGAGATTAATGATTATTAGATTTTTAATTGTAAATACTATGAAAAAAACTCAAAAAAATTTTCTGGAATGGAATAACAATATTTTAATTACTTCTATTAAAAAAATTGACTTGAATATGATTTTAATAATAATTCTGGATGCTTTATTTTACATTTTATCTGGCTATTTTGTCGTGTTTTGGCTTCAAAGAGTAGAGGCAAAAATGGGCGCTTTTAACCTGCCGAGAGACATAATAGCATTAGGGCAACAAAGAGCTCAGCAGTTATTAGGCGAAGCAAAGACATTTTATTACTTAATAGTTTTTTCATTTATATTGCTTTTAATTGCAATAATATTTTTAGCAAGCATATTAAAAGGAATTATATGGGCTAAAACTACAAGCACAAAACTTAGCTTTGCTTTAATATCAAAATTCTTAGCTCTAAACTTAATATGGATGGATTTTTGGTTTGTTCTGATTATCCTTATTTCATTGTTTGTTGAGCTAGCATCAGCTCCAATATTCATGATAGCAACCATAATTTTAGGACTATATTTTAGCAATACTTTGTATACTATTTTTATGGAAAAGCAGAAATTTAAATCAATTTTGGATGCACTTAAACTTAATGTCGCAAAAGTCCATTTATTTTTGCTGCCATATGCAGTTATTTGTTTATTATTTTATATTATTGTAAGAATCAACAATTACTTTCAATTTAACTCAACAATTTTCCTTAGTTTAATATTAATTATTTATGCTGCACTTGTTAGATATTATGTTTTTACATTAGTTTTAGAGATTGAGAAATTAAAATAAAAAACAAAACTATTTTACAAACTCAACATTAGGCATGTCCTTGAATTGCTCATCACCAGTCAAAAACTTAATATTTTTTTCCCTTGCAAAAATGTAACCTATACAATCTACGTAACTAAAATCTTTATTCTTGTGTTCGGCTCTAAACTGCATTGCCCTTTTTACAATTTCATCTTCAACTTCAACTGAAAACTCTCTGTATTTGTTATAATTCATTTCAGCTATCTCTATACCAAAGGTTACAAATAACCTATAATACAACTCCATCAAATTTAGTTTTGTAGTGACAATGCCAATGTTGCTGATGTAATTTATGTAGTTTTTGTTGCCTTTTGCAATTTCAAAAATTGCATAAGTATCATAGAAAAATACATTCTCCTTTTCCATTGTAATTACTCTTTTGTTTTTGCTAAATTTCTGTCAGAAGAACTTTCCCACCCCTTCCTTACCAAGTCCTTAAATTCCTGCCCAGACA
This sequence comes from uncultured Methanosarcinales archaeon, assembly GCA_964622655.1. GTDB lineage: Archaea > Nanobdellota > Nanobdellia > Woesearchaeales > GW2011-AR4. The sequence goes on along the minus strand of CAZUSQ010000004.1, from coordinate 10,080 downwards.
TTTTACTTTTTAATTTGCCAAAAATGTCTTTTAAGTTGCCTTTCCTGAACACATTTATCACTACATCGTCACCTTCCCTAATGCCTTGGGTTTTTACCATTTCTTTGGGTATTATGATAGCCATTGAGCTGCCCCATCTTTTTACAGTTACCATTTCTATCACATTTAGTTATATTACTAGTTAACTAATAGTTATATTTAAATCTTTCTGTTTATGCTTTGACGTTTTTAAAGCTCAAAACCAAAAGCTTTATAAAAACCATACTTATACATATCTATAAGTTTGGTTA
>CAZUSQ010000004.1:0-9780 GCA_964622655.1 uncultured Methanosarcinales archaeon | reverse complement strand
CTATATATAATTTATATATAAATCTATGCTTTTCAATATTGAAAAATATATGAAATAGATATAAAACAAATATAATCTATATATGAAATATACAAAAAAGCTGATTAGGACAAGCGGTGGCTTGGTTGTTAGAGTACCCTCTGACATAGTTAAGCTCCTCAATTTGACAGAAAAAGACTATGTGGAGATTGACCTAAATAAAATTGATGTTAAATCACTAAATAAGAAATCAAAATGATAAATATTGATTATAAAAATAACAGTTTGAATAGGATTGGATGTTTTTTGAAAATAAAAAATAATGGCAGAATAAATATAATGCGCTATGTCAGATAAAAACAAATAACAAAAATATCAATTTCACATTAAAAAATAAATAAACAAAAACCCAATGATGAAAAAATAAAACAAATCAAAAATGAACAAAAAAAGAGGTAAATGCATTGCATTAATTTTAAATTCAAAAGCCCAAGCAGCTATATTCATAGTAATGGCTGTGATAATCATAATGATTGGTCTACTTTATTTCTTTTACCAAAGGCAAGCTGTTGAAAAAGAAATAGAAGTAGTGCCACCAGAAATAGCACCAATAAAGCTTTATGTTGATAATTGCATTAAAAGCACTGCAGAAGATGGCTTGGAAATAATTGGGCTAAGTGGTGGCTATATCAATATACCAGAAAGAATAAACAATGACCCAAGAGCATACTTAACAACTTTTCCAGCTGCAGGCTTTAAAGTGCCGTATTGGTGGCATGATGGAATTGAAGCAGTTCCAACAGAAGAATTAATAAAGCAGCAATTAGCATCACATATCAAATCCGAGTTAAAAAATTGCATAAATAATTTTGAGCCTTTTGCTAATAGATATGAAATAAATGAGTTAGGAGAAGCATTTGTTGATATACAATTTAATGACGAAGATGTTTCTGTTAAGCTAAAATACCCATTAGAGATTATTATTGGCGATTTTAAGGCACTTAGGGAAAATTATGCTTATGTAATACCTATAAGATTCAAAAAAGTATATGAGCTTGCTAAATTAATTATGGAAAGGGAAAACAAGGACTATTTCTTGGAAAGAAAAACAATTGATCTTATTTCTATGGATACAAGCATACCAACAACTGATGTAGAGGCAACATGCAAAACAAAAGTATGGCAGTTAAGCAACATAAGAGACAAGCTTAAAACTTTGCTTAGAGTTAATCTGCCTTACATCAGGATAAAGGATACTGACTACAACCCTAACTTGTATGTGCCAAATCCAAGCGGCAAAAATATCTATTCAGAAACATATTTCCAGCACCATTATGTATGGGAAATAGACACAAATGCAGATAAAAAATTCAAAAATATGAAAGTTGCTTTTGCATATGAAAATTGGCCTCTAAACATCTATGCAAGACCAAGCCAAAATGGAATTTTAAGGTCTAACTCTCAAAAAGGAACTGATATGTTATCGTTTTTCTGCTTGCATATATGGCACTTTACTTACGACATAAAATACCCTGTTACTGTTACTATACTTGACCAAGAAACTAAAAAGAATAAGCAATACCAGTTTAATTTTGCATTTAAGGTTGATATCGATCATAATCAGCCCAATAGGCTTAGTAGAGGCACTACCTTATTTGAAACAGAGCCTGATTTGACATCAGAGGAATATTGCAGTACTTTGCAAAATGAAATTACAATATTTACAGTAAATAATGCAACTAGCGAAGACATAAAAGGCGTAAATCTCACTTTTATTTGTGGAAGATTTTATTGTGATATTGGCTCAAGCGATTGGCTCAGCTTTGGGGCAGCAGCAGGCATAACAAAAAGATTTCCATATTGTGTTAATGGAATAATAAAAGGCACAAAGCAAGGATTTGCAGAAACAAAATCATTCATGCAAACAGATGTTGATGGACGTTCTTATGTTTTGGCTTTAAACCCAATCAAGGAATTCACAAATTACAAGGTGATGAAGCATTTGCTTTCAAGCCCAAGTGTTGTCAATGAGCTTGCTCCAAATGAAAAAGCATCTATTCAGATAAAAGGCAAAAACATTGGTTATGAGGGCTTTGCAGTTTATCCAAAAGAAGTAGATTTTCCATTAAGGCTTCCTGACAGTAAAGATGCAACTTATGAAGTCACTATTTATCTTGTTGATGATGAAAACATAATTGGAGGCTATATTGGAGATTGGCAAGTGAGCAAAGAAGCTTTGAAAGATGCTGATGAAATAATATTCCATGTTGTTGAGCAAGGACCTGCTTCAGATGATCAAAGATTTTTGTTTATATCTGGCTTAAGCTCGTATTCAAAAAATGTTCCATCTCCTGAACTAAAATGAAAACAAAAATTAAAGATTTAATAACAGTATTTCTTATTCAATTAGTCTTAACTATACCATTTTATACAGCAAGTGTTTATGGCTTAACAATCTCAAATGTACAGGTAACAAAAGTAACATCAAGTTCTGCAACAATAGAATGGGATACAGATAATATCTCGAATGGAGAAATAAGCTATGGACAAACTACTGCTCTTAACTTTACTCAAAGGCATACCAATTATATTTTGAATCATACTCTAAACCTCTTCAATGGTATTGTAAGTGACACAACTTACTTCTTTGTTGTAGAATCAACAGATTTATCAGGCAATACTGCTGTTGACAATAACTCCAATAACTTTTATACATTTAAAACAACAGATATAACACCTCCACCACAAGTAATAGGGTTAAGAGTGATATCAGTAACATCTAGCTCAATATTTTTAACATGGGACATTGTAAATGTAAATGACTTAAGTCATTACATAATACTTAGAAATAGAGTTCCTATTTCAAATGCCACAACAAACAGCTTTAATGACACAAACCTTAGCTCAGATACTGAATTTAACTATAAAGTTTCAGCAGTTGATACAAGCAATAATGAAGGCTCACAATCAGATACAGTTATAGCATCAACATTAGCCATTGATTCAACACCACCAATAATAAGCAATGTTGATGCGTTACAAATAACAGACACCAGCACAAAAATAACATGGCTCACAAATGAGAACTCAACATCAATTATATTATATGGAATAAACCAAACAGACAAAACAAAAAGTATTAGCGATTTAGTTACAAACCACAGTATTGTCATAGATAGTTTGACAAAAGGCTCTAAATATACATTTACAGTTAAATCCTGTGATGCATCAAATAATTGTGCTAACTCCTCAAACCACAACTTTACAGCAGGAAAGGATGTGACAGCACCTTTCATCAATTTGTCAATCCCAAGATACGTTAATAGAAGAATAATAGACATAATAGGCTCAACAGAGCCATTCACAAGTGTTACATTATTTGTCAATGATATGAACATTCCAAAAAGAAGTCTTAGCAATGATGAAGTTGGAGCCTCAGGCAAATTTGTTTTTAGCCAAATTCAATTGCAAACTGATAACATAATAAAATTAGTTTTTGTGGACAAATCTGGAAACAAAAATCAGAAAACTTTTGATGTGAGTGTAGATACAGAGGATCCAATAGTTCAATTAAATGAGATACCATCACTAACATCAAAAACTAATTTGACAATTAGCGGCAATGTGAATGAGCCTGTTACAATAAAGGTTTTTGTTGATACGAAAGTAAATGAATCTGCTATTCCTTCTCAAATAACAGGCTTAAATGCTACAAAAATTAACCAAAATTCTGTTGAATTGCATTGGGATGAATTAAGAGATAAAGATTTTAGCCATTATGTTGTTTATAGAGACGACGTAGCAATTGCTATTACAAAGCCTGCTGACTTTAATTTTTTTATCGATGCATTAGTTGATAGTGGAAAAAGTTATACTTACAAAGTTTCTGCTGTGAATACACTTGCAAATGAAGGGCCAAGATCAGAGCCAATAACTGTAACAACACTAGAGGGAGGTGCAATATTAAATCTTAAATACGCTCCAGTTGATGTCTTTGAAGATTTCAGAAAGCCATTGCTTACAACTAATACAAGTGGCAGCTTTAATTTTGGAATTAAGCTAAATAAAGGTGATGGCAAATACAATATAAAATTGATTGCTGATGACAGAGCTAACAATAGCGTTATAATTGAAAAGAGTGTTACGCTTGATACAAAAAAGCCTGATGTTAAGATAATAAGTCCACCAAGCGGAGCATTTATCTTTGAAAATGTGGCTAATGAGGTTGATGTTATTGGAAGAACAGAACCAAATGCAAGAGTTCATTTATTTGTTGATAGAACTCCATTCAGCTTTTTTAACCAAACTCTTGAGTTGAGTGGATTGCCGAATGAAGTGCAAAATATTCCAGAGGCACAGCTTGATGCAAAATGCAGATTTAATGTTGCTGCAAAATCATTCTGCAGAACAGGAGCTGATTTTTCTATTGATGCTGATGCTCAAGGTAATTTTAAATTTGAGCGAGTTGATTTAACAGCAATATTTGGTGGGGCTGCAAGGCTTACAGAAGTGCCTGTTACCGAATTTAGAGATATGGGTCTTGAGGAAGGAAGAGAAGCAAAAACAACTACGCTTGTTGTAATTGCAACTGATCAAACAGGGCAGAGAGGAGTGGCTACACAAAATATAAGAATAGGCACATGCTGGAGCGGCAACCAAAGCTGGGACATTATTCCTCTTGCTCAATATCAAAGTCCAACATTTTTAAGCACAGAAAGATTTGCGGAAGGAACAGAGACAATTTATTTTTACTTTAACTATTCTTATATTGGAAGAGGTACAATTCCAGTCATAACTAGTGTTAGTATAAGCAAAGCATGCAGCACAAAAGAACTTTTAGATCCAAGATTTAATATAAGCTGTCAAGTATTACCAAGTAGTGTCCCAACAAAGCCATTAAATCCCCCAGAAAATACAGTCTCTTATTCTGCTGCTACACTCAGCACATTTCCAGGAATGGATAGATTCTTAGAGAACGAGTGGAAAAGTTTCTTGAAGGCGATAAATAAAGAATTAAGCTTCCCTCTTAAGGTAAGGATAACATACAAGCACGACACTGATAACGATGGTGAGCTAGAAACAGAAACACAAACAACATGTGAGCAAGTAAGCTATGTTGTTGATAACTCAATCATTGACCCAAGAAAAATATTGCCAGATTGGCTGCTTTTTGATGCTGTTGATTTCTTGCAGGACTCTATTAAAACTCTAGCTGAAGTTCAAGAACAGATTAATAAAGTGGTAGAGTATGTTGCAGTTGGCTGCATTAGCTCATTTGTTTTGACCTTTGTTGTGCAAATTTACAGGAGATGGGTTACCTTTTGGGAGGAAAAAGTATTTGTAATACAAAATGCAGCTAAGCTTGATGAGGCTCTTGCATCATTCAAGCTTCCTAACGAGCCTCAGAATGAGGATACTTGCAAGGATATAATAAAAAAGATTAAAGAAAAGAAAGGAAGCTTCCAAATGAAATACATGACTGATGCTGACTTAAGAAGATGCTTCCCAAGCTCAGCTTCTGCATGGGATAGAGAAGCAAATGTTTACCAGTTTTTTAGGTACAGCTGCGATAGAATATTTGGGCATTCTGCACCAGCAAAATGGACTGAATCAAAAACAGATACACAGTTATATAATAAAATATCAAGCGGTGAAGGCTGTGCAGTTGACCAAAGTGTCATAGGACAGTATTTAAGGGCTGAGAGTTGCACAGAATTAGCAAGAAGGACTAATTATAAGAGAGCTGCAGATTTTGGTGCTGATGCTAAGTGTACAATAAAGAAAACGAGCCAAAAAGGCGAAGAAGCTGTTTATACTATTATAAATACACCAGTTTCTGGTTCTGAGAAATTATACCAATTAAAATACATTGATGGATTGAGAGGAATCAATGAGTATGCGATAAAAAGAGATGACTTCAATTATTTAACAGCGCAAACTAAAAGCTGTGCAGAAATTTGCGGGGTTAAAGATCCAAAGCAATTTACAGGCCCAGGAAATAAAAAGTTTACAGTAAGCAAAGAAAGACCAAAAACATTACAAGCAAAAAAACCAGGTACAGATGCATTAGCTGGTTGTGCCACTGCAGATACCTGCAAAACTGTTCTAGCAAATAAAAAGGTGTTTGTGACAGACGAAAAGGGTGTTACCAAAGAAGAAGATGTGACTTCTGCAGAGACAAGAGGGTATACTTCTGACTGCTTTTATGACCCTGAAACTGATACTCCAAGCGTTGTTAGCGACAGTCCTGCTACAAGAGAAGAATGTTGCTGCATAAACGCAAAAGAAGCTCCACCCTCCCAATATTATCAACCAGAAGACAAAGCTATTTATGACATTAATAAATATGCTCATGATTCAAAGACACTCAACCCCTTAGAGCAAGGTTATAAAGGACCAGAAGGCTATGCAGATATGAAGTGGAGCTATAGGTATTGGAAGGAAAGGTTTGAGGCTCAGACTATAAGTGAAGGGTTCTCAAATCCAACTTCTGTTGCCGATATTTTAAGAAAAGAAAAAGTAATTGAAACATCAATCCACACTGAATACAATCCGTATAGATACATTTCAGGAAGAGACCTTCCAGCATGCTTTGGTCAAAACTATTGGTTTTACGAAGCATTTAAGCCTGAAACTGCATTAATGTTGAATCCATCAAGAGACTATTTCCTCGGAACATTACAATGTGTTCATTTAGCTGGAATAAGCAATAGGATACAATTCATTAGAAATTTAATGCAATCATTTTCCAATTGCTTGATATCAGTAAGAACAACTGGAAGAGGGGATGCTGGTGCATGCAAAGAATTATTCACACAATATTTATGCAATTCAATATGGCAAGGAATAAGATGGTTTGTTGATGGATGTATTCCAATTGGTTATGGAGTTGACACCAACGAGCCATATCCACCACTTCGTGATGTTATAACCTCTGTAAAAGCTTTTGCATCAGCAGTGTCTGGTAGTGTTTCTGATTTGCAAGCCCAAACTGCTCAGGAATATGGAAACGCAAAACTTAATGAATTGCTTGGCACAGGAGAAGAAAGCATAGCTAGAAAAATATGCTTATTTGCTTTTGGCTATGATTGGGAATTTAACTTAAGGAATTTAGTTGATGCAGCTTACACAACACCATTTGCAACATTAGTACAAGCAATAACAAAATCAAGAGAATTCTTAACAGTTGATCCAGTATCTTTTAAACCAAAATATGAGTACAGAGCTTCTTGGATTATTAACCCAGGCTGTGATTTTGAAAGATATGATGTTTACTTGAGTTGTGTTGGAAGAAAGCAGCTTGACCAATATCCTAACTCTGTTAATTGTGGTGCTTTAGGTGCACCTTCAATTGCTTATACTGGAACTATCCCAGGTACAGGACCAGCTCTTGCTTACAGCCAATGTGATTGCAGCAATTTGCCAGACGAAAAGCCCGGCCCATTAGTTTTTGCAGGAAGATTAAAGCAGAATGTTTTGGAAGATAAACCAGCATTCCACAAAGTCATAGAAGATAATGTTAGATACGACCATCTTAAATTTGTTCTAAGACCTGACAGGAAAATATCCTCAAATATTAAGCCAAATTGCTTCCCACAAGGCTACGATGATGGTGTTTTCTACTTCCCATTAATTGATAAATCGCCAAGAGAGATATTTGATTGCAGGGTTGATTATCTATCTGGTTCGTTTATTTGTGGAGGAGGTGCAACTTTTGCAACAAGAAAAGGTATTGCATATTTTGAAAATGTTGTTGTTAATGGCGTTGATACTAGCAGAACCAGAGAGCCAGTTGTTGTTGGAGCTGGGGACAGGCTAAACATTGAAGCTACAGTCCGTAAGTTAGGACAAGATAAATGCATAAGAGCAACTTTAGATGGTGTTGTGGTTGATACAGTAGGTGCAGCAATAAACGGCTCCTATACATATTATTTAACAACTCCGCCAATATCAACTGGTCAAAAAGAGCAGATAGAAGGCGATAAACAAGGCTTAGAGTTTAAGGATTTGGAGTTAAATAATCAGAAAGATGTGACAGTTTATGTGAAATTTTTTGATATTTCTGGAGATGATGTCATTAATTTCTTTTCTGACGAAGATAAAGTAAGTGTATTTGATACTAATCCTAATAACGCCCAACCAGTCACGACAGCAACTTTCAAAAAAGATGGGGCTGAGGCACGTTACAAAGATGGTGCAATAGAAATTGAAAAGGAGGGTGTTAAATTAAAAATTGTTAGTGCAACTATACAAAAAACACTCGATGGAAAACCATTGCATACGGAACCAAAAATTGACGATAAGGAGAAGGTTCCATTTGTCGGTGGAACAATAGTTGTAAGAAAACCAGGAACAACAACTGTAACTCCCCAATCTACGAAAAAGACTTTAGTGCTTACTTTATATCATTTAAAAGGTGATGTAGATTCTTATAATAACCCAGAGAATTGTAACCCTAACGATGCTGTTATTTATCCTGACAAGCCTCAAAAGAGAGAAATACACTTTACTATAGAGTCAAAGCTCTTAAAAGAATCAGCTTCGCCAGGTCCTTTCATAGAATATGCAAGGGCTGAGCCATCAAAAGTAAAGAAGGATGATACAGTAACAATATCTGTAAAATTTGCAAATCCAAATGAAGTTCTTACTGCCCAATATGATTATACTACACCAGATGGAATTTCAAATACACTACCATTAGAAAATCAACAAGGAATTTTTAAAGCTTTAATTACAACAGATGACGCTGTTTATGCTGGACAATACAAAGGCGATATAATCGCAAAAAGCAAAAATCCAAATACAAATCCAAGTAAGAGAGAAGTTAAGTTTGAAGTGCAATGTGGTGACGAAAACAATTATGGTTCTTGCAAAAAAGGAGCTTGTTGCAGAACTGATGCATGTGAACCAAAAGATGAAATTACAGCTGGGTTGCAATGTGGTTACCCAGCAGTTGGACCTTAATCCAATTTAAAATGCCAAAAAACATAATCCTCAATTCATTAAATGAATCATTTACATTAATCTGGAAAAACAAATCCTTATTTATTTTATTATTTGTTTTACAAATTATTTTTTTTATTATTTTTTCATATATAAATTTAACATATCAAACAAAAATTTTGGAAAGTGCAAAATCTATAACAGATTACTTGAGTCAACAAAAACTTGATGATATTTCAGTTACACAAAATATACTGCAGCAAAAAAACATTTTAGGAGATGATCCTTTGCTAATAAGCAGAAATTTTAATGAAATAGTTAAAAATTTTAGGCTTTATTTGATTTATATATTTATTTTATTTATTTTTTTTATTTCATTAAACTGGACATTGACTAATAAATTAATTCATTCAATTAATATTAAAAAATCAATTAAAATTTTTTTAAAAAACCTTATCATTTCATCTTTTTATTTAGGGCTAATTTTTGTATTTTTATTTTCGTTAATTAATATTTCCATTACAGAATTGGCAGAAAGCTCAAAATTACTGACAAAATATGTTCCATTTTTAATCTTTTCAATAATATTAACTTATTTTATGTTTGTTTCTTTAGCTTTAATTAACAAAATTGAATTAAAAAACATTGTCCAAAAAACATTATTAATTGGAATCAAAAAAGCACATTATATTTTAGCAGTTTATTTTATTAATATTTTTTTATTTACCGTTTCAATCTTTTTATTTTATTATTTTATAGGAAAAAATTTGTTTATCTTGTTATTGTCGATAATTTTAATGATTTTTAGTTTTGTATTTGGAAGGATATTTATGGTTAAAGTTGTTGAGAAATTGGAAA
>CAZUSQ010000003.1:0-18210 GCA_964622655.1 uncultured Methanosarcinales archaeon | reverse complement strand
AATGTTATCGAGCAAATAAAGAGGTTTCAGGATTTCATTGATAGCAATTACTATAATTCCTTATTGGAGAATGCAAGAAAAGGTAATAAGTCTTTATTTATTGATTTCTCAGAGCTTTCAAAATATGATCCTGATTTGGCAACAGAGCTTTTGGATAATCCTGAAGAGACTATTAAGGCAATTGAAAAATCTATTGAGCAGTTTGACGTTGATGTTTTGACAAATTTCAAGGTTCGCTTTTACAATTTGCCGCAGAGCCGGCATATCATGATAAGAGACATAAGAAGCAAGCACATAAATAAGCTGTTGTTTATGGAGGGGCTTATAAGGCAGAAATCAGATGTAAGGCCGCAAGTGACATCAGCAAGGTTTGAATGCCCTGTATGCGGAAATATAATAAATGTCCTGCAGCTTGAAGGTACATTTAAGGAGCCAACAAGGTGTGGATGTGGAAGAAAAGGCAAGTTTGTGATGCTTGACAAAGAGCTTGTTGATGCCCAAGGCATTGTACTTGAAGAATCTTCTGAAAATCTTGAGGGAGGCGAACAGCCAAAGCGCATTAACGTTCTTTTGACAGATGACTTAGTGAGCCCATTAAGCGAAAAAAGAACAGCGCCTGGAAGTAAAGTTATGGTTGTTGGAATTGTAAAAGAAGTACCTATAATTTCTAGAAGCGGGGCAAAATCAACAAGGTTTGATTTAATGATAGACGCAAATTACATGAGTCCAACTGAAGATACTTTTTATGAAGTTGAGATAAGTGAAGACGAGGAAAAAGAAATTTTAGCAATAGCAAATGATCCAAAAGGCTATGAGAAGCTTGTGAATTCCATTGCACCATCGATTTATGGTTACGAAAAGATAAAAGAGGCCTTATTGCTTCAACTAATGGGGGGTGTAAGAAAAGTCAGACGAGACAAGATAGTCAGCAGGGGTGATATGCATGTTTTGCTAGTTGGAGACCCTGGAGCTGGCAAGAGCGCTTTGCTAAAAAGAATAACTCAAATTGCCCCTAAAGGAAGGTATGTAAGCGGAAAAGGAGTTTCAGGAGCCGGTATAACTGCTGCTGTTGTAAGGGATGAGTTTTTGCGAGGCTGGGCTTTAGAAGCAGGGGCGATGGTTCTTAGCAGCGATGGCTTGGTTTGTGTTGACGAACTTGATAAAATGAGTTCTGAAGATAGATCTGCAATGCATGAGGCACTTGAGAATCAAAGCTATCACCCTAGCACAGAGATTACTCTTGCAGATGGAAGTGTTTTCAAGATTGGTGAATTTGTAGATGAATTAATTGAGAACGACGCAGCTAATGTTATTATAGGAAAAAATTGTGAGATATTGCCCGTAAATAGCATTGAACTTTTAACAACAGACTTTAATGAAATTTTTCCAATAAAAGCCAAAGTGGTTAGCAGGCATAAAGCTCCTGATTATTTTATTAAAATAAGTTATTCAAATGGCAGATCAATAACAGTAACTCCAGAGCATCCGGTATTTGTTTTTCTAAATGAAAAAATCCAAGAGGTGCCTGCAGAAAATGTAAAATCTGGTTTATTAGCACCTGCACCTAGAAAACTACCAACTAAAAGCAAAAGTATAGAACTTGTTACTGGCGAATTAAATCATTTCAATAACAAAGAAGTTAGTTTCCCCTCTTATATCAACAAAAATTTTGCCAGACTTCTTGGCTACATAATAACCGAAGGTCATGCTTACTTTAGCCCAAAAAACAGGTATGCTGAAGTTGGTATCTCAAATACAGATCCTTTGATAATTGATGACGCATCTTTGTTGTTTAAGGAGACTTTCAAGACTACTATTAATACTAACATTCAGCTTGCACATACTAGATTAAAAGCGACAAAAGATTTGATGACTGTGAGGGTTTGCTCAATTCCATTCTATAACTATATGTTCTCCAACTTTAAAGGAAATGTGAATGGCGCCAGAGAAAAATATATTGATAATACTTTAAGATGTGCTGATAAAGATATACAATTAGAATTTTTGAGAGCTGCTTTTAAAGGCGATGGTTTTGTTGATAGTACAAGATTCGGTTACTCAACTTCTTCTTTTAAATTGGCGAAAGGTTACCAAGATTTGTTGCTTCAAAATGGCATAAGTAGTAGACTAGATTCAGAACAAAGAAATTATAAAGAATACTACAAAGTTTCTATTACTGGAACTGATAGCTTCGGATTCTTTATCGATAAGATTGCTGAGGGCAATGACAAAAGATTGCAAAAATTGATTAAATTTTATGAATTAAGCAAAAATAGGAAAAATGAAAGAGATATCCTACCAAGAGGGATATTACTAAAGGTTAATTCTCTACTTAAAAGCTTTAGATTAAGTGATGGTTACTTTTACAACAATATAAAAAGAGGCTTCAATGCTCATAAGCTAGTTGTTCTTGGTTATTTAAAAAAGATTGAAAATAAGATAAATAAGTGTTATAATATAATTAATTGCAAAGATACAAGAAGAATTAGAAGAATGTTGAATATTGAAGTGGACTTGCTTGCTAAAAATTTAGGTGTATCTGGTGGCACTATTTACAACATTGAAAAGGTAACATCATCTGAAAGGTATGCCAATTTGTTGTCTGTTGTTAAAAAAATTGGGAAAGAAAAAATCGACAATGCTAAAGCTAAAATCAATGATATCTTAAAATTGATTAATTCTGAGGTTAGGTTTATATACACCAAAAAGGTTGAAAGAATAAACAACGAAGATGTAAAATGGGTTTATGATGTTACTGTTGAACCAACGAGAACTTTTATCAGTGAGGGCTTGATATTGCATAATACCGTGAGCATATCAAAAGCAAATATTCAGGCAACTTTGATAGCAAGAACTACAGTATTAGCTGCGGCAAACCCAAAATTTGGAAGGTTTGATCCGTATGGAATAATCGCTGATCAGATAGATTTGCCTCCAACTCTTATTAACAGGTTTGATTTGATTTTTCCAATAAAGGATTTGCCAGAAGAAACAAGAGACGAGAAAATGGCAAAGCATATGTTGGCTTTGCACCAAAGTCCCGATATGCAAGAGCCAGAAATATCCACAGAAATTTTAAGGAAATACATTGCATATGCGAGGCAAAAAATCACTCCTAGATTGACAGACGGTGCTTTAGAAGAAATAAAGGATTTCTATCTGAGAATGAGGAAGAGCGGAGGAGGTGAAGGAGGTATAAAAACAATTCCAATATCTGCAAGGCAATTGGAGGCATTAATAAGATTAAGTGAGGCTTCTTCAAGAGCAAGACTTGATAACAGAGTTACAAGAAAGGATGCAAAAAAAGCTATAGAATTGTTAGATTATTGTTTGATGCAAGTTGGTTTTGATAGAGAAACAGGCAAAATAGATATAGATAGAATAGCGACTGGAATTGCAGCAACTCAAAGAAGCCACATAATGATCTTAAAGGATGTGATTAGCGAACTGGAGGTAAAGCTTGGAAAATCAATTCCAATAGACGATGTTGTTGCAGAGGCAAAAAATCGTGGCTTAGATGAAGACAAGGTTGAGGAAGCTTTGGAAAGACTTAAGCGTTCTGGTGATATTTATGAGCCTCGCAGGGGCTTTGTAAGTAAAATATAATAAAATGCAAGAAATGCAACAAAAACCATTGAGGCAGGTTGCATATAAGGTTAGAGTTTCTGATGTATTGAGTGCAAGCTTTGACAAGGATAATGTTTATGCTACTTATATTAAATTAAATAATGCTAATGTTTCAAGAGTCAACCTTATTGCTACTTTAGTTTATAAAGCTGAGGATTTTAATTATGCTGGTGCAGTTATTGATGATGGAACTGGAAGAATCTCATTAAGAAGTTTTGAAAATAAGTTAATTTTCTCTAAAGCTGATGTTGGTGATGTAGTTTTGTTAATTGGGAGAATAAGAGAATTCAACAATGAAAGATATATTATGCCTGAGATTTTAAAAAAGATAAGCTTAGAATGGATGAATGTTAGGAAATTAGAATTAATGAAAAATGATAAAACTAAATTGAAAGCTACTAGTTCTGAAATACAAAGTGGTACTTTGGGTGAAGAGGTTGCAAGCATTAACGAAGAAATTTATTTATTAATTAAAAGATTAGACACAGGCAATGGGGTTGCTATTGACGATGTAATAAAAAATTTTGATAATATTGAAGCAGAGAAAATATTAAACATATTATTGGAAAAGGGAGATATTTTTGAAGTTAAGCCAGGCAAGCTAAAAGTTTTAGAATAGTATCGGTGTTATATAAATCTCGAGAAATGCTGCAGCAATAAGAAAGCCGATTGCTATCAAAACTAGTTCTGAAAAATCTACCATAATTGTTGAGAATTTTTTAGATTTGAAATGCCTTCTTATCAATGCAACTGAAAGAATCCCTCCAGCCAATCCCCCATAGAAATAAGCCACAATCTCTGGAACTCCATGTACAGAATACTTCAACAAGCCAAGTGAAACAACATGAAAATAATTTCCTGTTTCTAATAAACCAAGAGAGCTTGTGTAATTGCTTATATTTGCTCTTATGAAATTTCCTATTGCCGCACCTATAACAGTTCCATTCCAAGCTAGTATAAAGATTGCTCCTGCACCATAAACAAAAGAGAAAAGTATAGAGAATGCAAGAACTTTGAAATTGTTGAAGAATATTTTCCAGAATACATTTAGATTATGTATAACATCCCCAGAAACTTGATTGTTTATAGCTTGTATAGTCCCTACTTGTTTATTAAAAAGCAGGTTTATTGTGGATGTGGGAAGCAAAACATACCATAAAGAACACGCCACTGTGATTCCAATAAATAAGTACATAAAAAAAGATATTGCTTTGTTATGTTCTCTTAAAATTTCAGTTTCTTTTTCCATTATCATATCCTTGCTTTCTTCTAATTTCATAGTATTATAGAATATTGGCAGAGAGGCTATTGTTACCATAAACACCATAATTAGGCTTGCTTCATTTCTAAAAATCCAAAGAGAAAGGAATATACCAATTGACGTGTACAAAAAGCCAATAAAAAACATTTGCCAAGGCTTTTTCTCTGCTGTGAAAGGATTTAGCAAAGATTCAACTACCATAAAACTTTCCTTATGTAGTTTATTTATATATTTTTTGAATTAGAGGTATCAATTAAATTTATAAATCTAGCGATATTCGTTGAACATATGGATTACAAAAAAATGCTTGAAGAAGCGAGGAAAAATTTACCAGAAGTTGTTTTTGTCAAAGGGAGGTTTGAAATACCAAAGGTTCTTGGACATATACAAGGTAATAAAACAATACTAAGTAATTTTATCCAGATATCTTCTGCTCTGAGAAGAGATGTAAACCATTTGCTCAAATATGTTTTGAAAGAGCTTGCTACACCTGGTGAGATAAAAAAGAGTGGTGCATTGATTCTTGGTACAAAAGTTCCTGCATCAAGGATTAATGAAAAAATTAGGCAGTACGCTAATGAGTTTGTGCTTTGCTTTGAGTGCGGTAAACCAGACACATCGCTTGTGAAAGAAGACGGCTTGACTTATATGAAATGCACTGCTTGCGGCGCAAAGAATATTGTAAAGGCGAAGATATAATTATGAAGATATATAATTAGCAATTCTAACCAAACCACCTATTCAATCCTTCTTGCTTGTCTTTTTCTTTCCCAAACAAACCTTCGACTCTGTCTTTTGTTAGTTCCAATACTTGCTTAAGATAAGATGGAAGATTGTATTTTTCCGACAGAGATATTGCTGGCTCTAAGTACTTGATGATTGCACCTTCTGAAACTGTAAAGATTAATCTGCTACCACATGCAAGGCACTTGCCTGTTAAAGGAGGTCTTCTATATTTTTCTGTACACTTGCTACACCTAAATTCCTGCATTGAAAATTTTCTCAAGTTGCCTCTTATATCCCTTAGCAAATGTTTTTCTATGACTAATCTTGCTACATCAGCTGCATCGACGGCTCTAATTTTGTCCGCAAGCTCCATTTGACCTTTTAATTTGTCTTCCATTGAAGGTATTGTTTTATACGACGAACATTTTACACCATTGTTAATATTGCTGACAGGATGTGTGTATCCTATTTTCTTAAAACTTTCAGAATTTAATATATTAGCAAATCTTTCGATCTTTACATTCCATGGTAGTTCAAATTGCTGTGTTGCTTCATAAAATTCAATTGGGTAACGATGCCCTATATCTAAATCAAATACCATGTCATCTACTTCTGTCGGATTTAATATTGAGGTTAATACTAATGGCGCATCTTGTGTTGAACCTCTAGAATTAGGTAAGAATTGTCTTGAAAAATTCAACAACGCATCCATTAAAAGTGTAACAGATGCTTCATCTCCATCACAATCTCTTCTTGTAGCTGCATGAAATAATGGATGGGCATAAAATGCTTGTGTCTTTGAAAAACCAATTATTCTGCCTACAATACCTGCTGATGTATGTGGAGCTAATGCGACTACCAAATGTCCAACTAACTCCCTCTCTGATTTCAGATTATAGAATTTTTTTGAATTATATAACAAAACTAAAAGTTCATCTACAAACAAGCTTATATTATAAAGTATTTTATCAGCACCTAGTTCTGGTGCATTTTCACATTTAGGCAGTATAATGTCTTGTGGCTTTAATTCCAATATTTGCTCTGAGCTAGTGAGATCTAAACTGTTTATATCTTTCTGATAACCCATGCTCTTTAGTTCTTCTATAGAAGTTCCAATCTCTTTTGGTGTGAAATGTGTAATAGGCAGCTGTGTCATATCATATCTTGTAGTACCGTCTCTATTAATTGGTATAGAGTATTTTGCTCTCAGAATTCCTTTTGCAAAATGCTCTGGTATATGGTTTTTGTTTGAAGTTCCTCTTACGCCTTTGATTAAATCTGGATATTGTTGCATGTTGAGTTTTTTCAATATATTTTTAAAATAATGATTTATATCAAGCCTTTGTGTTTTGTACTGAATAGTTCCACCATGCATACATTTTGTTTCATTAACCATACTACATAGATTACAATAGTTAATTTTTTTTGTTTTGGTATCACATTGCTCACATACACTTAATACAGTTTCTTTTTTGCATTTTTGACAGAAAAATGTGGGGAATTCTGCTTCTACAAAACCAATTTCCATAGCGCTTTGAAAAGATCTGAGTTTGCCTCCTTGCTTACCGATTGGAAATAATGTATGTGGCTCACCTTCAAGCTTTCTCACTTTAGCCTTTTCTGGTCTGCCCATTCTTGCACCAATAAAAGTGCCAGATTTATCTCTAAGCTTTATATCAGAAATAGAATTTATCAAATCAAGAACATCTTCAATTTCAGAATTTTTATATATTTCATAAAAATTTTCTTTATATAAATTAAGTATGTTAAACAATATTTCTGCATCATCTTTTTCTATTATCGTGAATTCATTGTTTACAAATAAGTGTGGCACGCCAACTAACTCCAGTAATCTTTTTCCTATCTCGTTTTTTGTCAGGATAATTTTATTAATTTGTTCATCATCAAATTCAATTTTACAATCTGCAAACCATTTGACCAATTCTAAAAAATCGTCTCTTGAGATTGTTTTCCAATGATATGTATAATAAGGATGTAGTGGTACTTTCAAACTTTTGCTTAATAGTAAAGCAATTTTTGCGTCTGGTTTAACATAAAAATAATCTTTCATTAATTTTTCTATGTATCCTGCATCAACACCAATTAGTTGCGAAAGCCTTTTATAATCTAAATAGCCAAACAAGTTAGTAATTGCTCTTTCAACCCCAAGTGACCACCACTCCTCACAATAGCCTGCTGGCACAAGAGTGTGTGCTCTGTTAAAAAAATCACCATAGCTTATTAATATATCACCTAAAAATAAGATTTCTTTAACAGAATTTGCTACTTCATTTGCTTTTTGCTCACTATCAATTCTAATAACGCTGTTGTCATTAAGTTTTACTATTGGGCCTTCTATAGAATCACATACTGTCACAGCTGTTGCCTTTCCAGGCCTTTCTACCTTTAATTGAGTTCCTATTGCTATGTATTTGTTTAGAGTTATCATTGTTGCTGGGTGTATTGCAGATGCTGAATAGCCAGATGTCCTGCATCTACCATACCTTAGCCTAAACCCACCCACAGCTAATGGGTGTGTTAAAACTGGTCTGCCTGCAACAAGATCTTCAATATAGGTGTAGATTGGTACAATTGTTTTTTTTGAAGGCTTTTCTTTGGCTTTTGATTCTTTTTGTAACTGTATAAATTCTTGCAGAAATGACCAATGACTAAGGTTGAACTCGTCACTACATTTTTTAAGTTGAGGCCAAACCTTCGCAGCTTTTTGTGCAATACACTCCCCAATAACTAAGCAAGGACCGCTCCTTATTTTATTGGTTTCTACTCTTTCAAGATCTTTGTAATTTGAGACTTCTATATCTTCTGAAGCATCACCATCAATTTGTACTGGTAAGTTGGTAACAAGAAATCTTATTTCTTTTTCGCTAGGTAAATATTGCAAGTTAGTGACTCTTTCATGATAGTCATAAAGTTCTGTAATCGTGCGTCTTATTTCTTTTTCTGTGGGGTCATATACACCATAACCCATATTTTTTCTTAGGTAATCCGCTATAATAACACTTACTGTCCCTGCTGTGCCACCTGCACTCCTTATTGGCCCAGAATACATAAGAGAAAAATACTCTTTTCCATCTTTGCGTTTTCTCAACTTTAATCCAACAAAACCTTCTAGCGGAGAAGCTACAACACCAAGTGTCAAATAAGCTAAACCAATTCTTATCCCTGCTTCAATAGCCTCTTTTTTTGTTTCAAATTTGCAGAATTTTTCTTGAGTTGTCTCCAAAGATATTTTAAATGCAACCCTCCAGTCCAATTTTCCATATACTTTTTCAAGTTCCTTTATCCTTAGAGGTATTCCTTTGTTTACTATTTGAGGGACTGCAACGCTAACAAGCCCCTCTACACGCTCTGCCATATTTTCGGCAAGCGGTATGTTTACTTTTTCTTCTGGGTCATATCCTTTTAATCTTGCTGCATTTGCAATGTTGTAAGCATAATCAATTTTATTGATTATATCTTTTATGTAATACTCTTCGTTTATCATATTAATTCCCAAATTTTAATATTTTCACGTCTCTTGTTTGCAAATTTACGATTGGAACTCTGCTAGGCTCTGGATTATGACCTACCTTTTCTTGGAATATTGTCTTGCTTTGCCAGCAACTACCACAAATGAGTGTAGTATTTTTGTAGTTAGCTATTGCTGTTTTGTGTATATGACCGCTGAGGAAAATGTCTGGAACCTTTTCTATAACTAAAGGGTCCATTTTCGGGTCGGGGATATAAAGTGTGGATAAATGTGTTGGTGCAAGGTGTCTTCTTTTCAATAAAAATTTCATTATTAAATCTGCTCTATCATAGCCGCCTTGGTTTCTCAAAGAATCTACTTCTGCAATAAAGTAATCAAAAGAATATCCATGATACATCAATACATCAAAACCAGCAAATCCATAAGATGAATTTATGTTAATCATTGAAGGATTTGAAACCATTATTGCATTATTTAATTCGTGCATTGGTTTGGCAAAATCTTTGCTTAATGGGGGCTGGGGTTCTGAAATACGCAAAGCATCATGGTTGCCTGGGCATACAATTAGGGGTATATATTGAGGTATTTGTTTTAAAAGTTCAGCACATTCTTTATATTGTTGGTGAATATCTTTAGTTAACAATTCTTTATCTTGTTCTGGATAGATCCCACAGCCATCTACTAAGTCACCTGCAATAAATATGTATTCTACATTTTTTGCTATGTGCTGTTGTTGTTCATTTCCTATATCACCATTTATCCATTTGATAAATTTTTCAAAATCTTCTGGCAGAAATTTTGCTGAACCTACATGAAGGTCTGATAAGAACAAAGCGTATTTTTCTTCTCCTGATTTTTTAAGTTCCTTGTTTGTTGGTATATCTGGCCATACTATGTTGTTTGCAAATGTAATTGTCTCAACATTAACACCTACTATACCAATTACCTCATCTAATACTATGTCTTTCGCTTCACTGAATAATGTTGGTTTATTCTTATTTACTATTACTTTTCTTTGTCCAGTGGGATCTTCTAAAAGAAGAATTAAGTTACCATTTTTGGTTATTTGTTTACTACTTACAATACCAATTATAGTTGTTTCTTCTTTTTCTTTTTTGTTTATTATTTTATTTATAGAAACAATATTTTTTAATTCTTGATGTTGTTTCAGTATTTTTTCTATTGCTTTGTACCTATTATTATAATAGTCTACGAAATCTTGCGGTTCTCTTTTTTTTGGCTCTTCTTTGTAAGAATACACAATTTTAACTTTATATCTTTCATTTTCTTCTTTTGATTCCTCTGTTTTTTGTATTCTTGTTTTTTCTTTTAGTTTGGTTAATTCATTAAAATCCAAATCAACAACAAACTCGTCTATTTGTTTTGACTTCAATAAATCAGAAATTCTTGAGATTTGTTCATCATCATTAATTTTATTTAACAGCTCTGAACTTAACAAAATCCCGTTTTTAATAAAAAAATTAATAATTTCACGTTTTTTTTTGATAAGTTCTTGTTGCATGTTAAATATTCATGCTTTCTTCTAAAATCTTTTTTACACGCGGCATTATTGATTCTGGGATTTCTATGGATATGTTCCTTGTCCTTCCATACCTGCCTTTTGAAATCACTTTCGCCTTAACTAAGCCGAGCATATCAAATTCTGATCTGATATCAGAGACGCGTCTATGTGGTCGGATGCTTATGTTTGTTTTTTTACACAAAGATTTGTATACCTCATAAACTTCTCCTGTAAATAAATTATTTCTTCCAGTTTGAAGAGATACTATTGAGTAAAGAACAAGTTGGTATTGTTTGGGTTGTGTTATAACTATATCTACTATCCTGTCCCTATCTATTTTTTCTTCCGCTTCATCTATGTGCTCAATTTTTATTTTTTTAGAGTTTTTTCTTTCTGCTATTTCACCAGCAACTCGCAAAAGTTCTAAAGCGCGTCTAGCATCACCATGATCACGAGCAGCATAGGCAGCACACTTCTCTATAACTCCTTGTTCTAAGACGTCTTTATTAAAGGCAATTTCTGCTCTTTGCTTCAAAATAGACTGAAGCTGAAGTGCATTATATGGAGGAAAAACAATTTCTTCTTCAGACAATGACGATCTAACCCTTGGATCTAGGTTATCAACAAACATGATGTCGTTGGATACCCCAATTATTGACAGCTGCGACTCTATATTCTCATTTATTCTAGTTAGATTATAAAGTGCATTGTCTCCTGCTTTGTTCACTAATTGGTCTATCTCATCAAGTATCAAAATATAGTTTTGTTTTTGTCTGTTTATTGCTTTTAAAAAAGCCTTGTACACCTCTTCTGTTGGTAATCCTGTAGGTGGGATAACTTTTCCAAGCTCTATCGCTAATTGTGCTATTAGTCTATATTCGGTATCCGCACTTCTTTTTAGTTTACAGTTTATATAGATTATACGCAAAGGTATGTTTGTTTTTTCTGCTATTTCTGCCAATTTTTGGGTTGTATATCGAACTGTTAGTGTTTTTCCTGTGCCAGTCTTACCGTAAATAAAGATATTGGATGGTTTATCTCTTTTTAAAGCTGGTGCAAGGATATTAGCTAGTTGTTTTGTTTGTTCTTCCCTATGAAGTATGTTTTCGGGGATGTAACTTGATTGGAGTGCTCTTTTATCAAAAAATACACTCTCTTTGCTTAAAAATGTCTCAAAAAATCCTTCTAATTCCTCTTTAACCATAAATTTCCAAACGAAATCTAGGTATTTAAACGTTTGTATTGCTTGCACAACCCCATGATTTCTCATGGAAAATGATTTATTATTTAATGGTGTATATTTATTTTCTATATAGAATGAATACAAAGACCAAACCACAAACACACCACAAACCAAAACTCCACACGAAAAAATGGTGTTGCTGTTTCACACTCACCACCACATAATTATAGAAATTAAAAAACAAAAACAATATAAAATCACTAAATATGCGTTTGTATTAAAACTAGAAAAACAACCAGAGATAATAAGTTAAATAGAAAAGAAGGAGTTTGTCGTTTCTAATGAAGAAATAAATAAGTTTAAACAAATACAACAAAACACACCTAGTCAACAGTTCAAACAATTTATACATTCACTGGTTGTTGTTAAGGTTAAAGATTCACACCGTTCGTTGAAAGGAAGACACAATTTATACAATTATTTGGAATTTATTTTAGGAGTAACAGGAAAAAGTGTATTAATTTCAACAACCCCTTCAGAATTTGTAATTTTGATAAAAAGTTAAAAACATTATCTGAAAAACTAAAGAAAAAAATGTTAAAATAAAATTTTTAACTCAAATAAATGACAAAATAAGAAAATATATTGAGCAAATAAAACAGTTTGCTGAGGTTAGGCATACTGGCAACAAAGCAAGGTTCTACATTGTTGATGGTGAAAAATAATCTTTATTGTTCTTGACGGCAACGAAATGCGCCCAACCTATGATGTTGGTATACTTGTTAATATAAAATTAGCAAAAGATTTCGAAAAGTTTTTTAAAAAAATCCAAAATGAATTTTGAATACACACCACAACCTTTATAAATATCGTACTATCCCTAATTAACATCTTGAGTATTATGTTTAATTTATGCATAATAACCAAAAGTCTGAAAAGATAACCTTTTCAGTACAGTTGATTAAACTGTTTTTCTACAAAAGGTTATCAATAAAAGGCTTATTTTGTGAAAGA
The DNA here is from genome assembly GCA_964622655.1 of uncultured Methanosarcinales archaeon. Lineage (GTDB taxonomy): Archaea > Nanobdellota > Nanobdellia > Woesearchaeales > GW2011-AR4. The sequence goes on along the minus strand of CAZUSQ010000003.1, from coordinate 5,387 downwards.
AGCGTAGATATAATAGTCTGTGAGGTGATAGTAGTAGTCAAATGCCAAGAACAAGGAAACCAAGAGCAGGAAGTATGCAGTTTTGGCCAAGGGTTAGAGCTAAGGGTACACACACAAGAATAAGAAATTGGCCAAAAAGCAATGAAACAAAATTGCTTGGATTTGCTGGCTATAAAGTTGGTATGGTCCATTTGATGATTAATGACAACAACCCAAATTCACTAACAAAAGATACAGAAATTTTCTGCCCTACTACAATTGTGGAATGTCCTCCACTTAAAACCGTTTCTATGAGATTTTACAAAAACACTCAAAATGGTTCAAAGCTAATTTCTGAGCTTTTTGCTAGTTCTATCGACAAGAACCTAGAAAGAAAAATTTTAATACCGAACAAGAAAGGGAAGGAAGCTAGTGACTTTGATTTCATAAGACTGCTTTGTTGCACACAACCAAAATTAACTGGTATAGGAAAAAAGAAACCAGAGTTATTTGAAATTGCAATAGGAGGCAATAAGGAACAACAATTAGCTTATGCAAGAGAGAAGATAGGAAAAGAAATAAATGTAAGTGAAGTGTTCAAAGAAGGACAACAATTAGATATACATTCTATAACAAAGGGCAAAGGTTTTCAAGGTCCAGTGAAAAGATTTGGAGTACAATTAAGAAGCCACAAATCAGAAAAAAGCAGACGCAACCCAGGTTCATTAGGCTCTTGGAATGCACAAGGTCATATTATGTGGAGAGTAGCTCATTCAGGCAAGATGGGTTATCACTTGAGAACAGAATACAATAAATGGCTTTTAAAAATCGGAAGTAAATTTGATGAGATAAATATAAAAGGTGGTTTTACTGATTATGGTGTTGTTAAAAACACATACTTATTAATTAAAGGCTCAATAAGTGGCTCTCAGAAAAGATTAATAAAATTTACAGATCCAATTAGACCAAATGATGAAATGGAACAACCACAAATAACATATATAAACCTATAAGAAATAGAATGAAACTAGATATTTTAGACATAACAAAAAATAAGGTTGGAGAAATTAAGTTACCTTACCATTTTGAAGAAGAGTTCAGACCAGATTTGATACAAAGGGCAGTTTTAGCTATTCAAAGCCATAAAAGAAAAGTTTATTCTGCAAGTAAAGAAGCAGGGAAAAGAGCATCAGCAAAATTATCAAGAAGGAGGAGAGATTATAGGGGTGCATATGGCTATGGTATTTCGAGAGTTCCAAGAAAAATATTGTCAAGGAGGGGTATGCGTATGAATTGGGTTGGTGCTTTTGCTCCAGGTACTATTGGAGGAAGAAGGGCACATCCACCAAAATCAGAAAAAATATGGTGGGAAAAAATTAATGATAAAGAAAGGTTAAAAGCAATTAGAAGCGCAATTACAGCCACAATATCGAAAGAGGTAGTTGCTGGCAGAGGACATATTATCCCAGAGAACTACCCTTTCATTTTGGATTATAAATTTGAATTGATAGACAAAACGAAAACGGTTTTAGAAACATTCAGAAAATTAGGATTAGAAAATGAATTATTAAGAGTTAAAGAAAAAAAAGTAAGAGCTGGCAAAGGCAAGTCAAGGGGAAGAAAGTATAAAAAAAAGAAAGGACTTTTGATTGTGGTCTCAAAATCAGATAATTTAAGGAAAGCAGCTGCAAATTTGACAGGAATAGATATTATTGATGTTAAGGGGCTAAATGCAGAATTACTTGCTCCAGGAGGAAAACCTGGGCGATTAACTATATGGACAAGTGCTGCTATAGATATTTTGGAAAAAGAGAAACTTTTTAGATAAAATGGATCCTTACACTATAATAAAATATCCATTGTCAACAGAGAAATCGATAAGGCTGATGGAGTCAGAAAATAAACTGATTTTTGTTGTGAACAAAAAAGCAACTAAAAAAGAAATAAAGAAGGCAATTGAAGAAATGTTTAAGGTATATGTTGAAAATGTTAACATCTTCATTGATATAGATGGAGAAAAGAGAGCATATGTAAAATTTTCAGCTAAAAATCCTGCTATTGATATTGCGACTCAATTAGGGTTGATGTAAAATGGGAAAAAGCTTAATACAACAGAAAAGGGGAAAAGGAAGTCCTAGGTACAGAGCACCAAGCTTTAGGTACAAGGGAAAAGCGAATTTTCTAGGATACGAAGAAGGAAAGGTAATCAGTGCCAATATCACAGATATTATACACAGCAGTGGTCACAGTGCCCCTTTGATGGAGTTAAAATATAGCAACGGCAAAGTTGGCTTGCTGCAGGCGCCAGAGAGTGTCAAAGTAGGAGATCAAATAGAAATGGGTAAAGATGTAGAATTAAAATCTGGAAATATTTTGCCTTTGAAGAATATTCCGGAGGGCACATCAATTTACAACATAGAGTCAAATCCAGGAGACGGAGGCAAATTTGTAAGGACAAGCGGCGCATCTGCAAAGATAATAACAAAAATTGAAAACGGTGTTGTTGTAGAACTTCCGTCCAGCAGACGAAGAACATTTTCGCCAGAATGCAAAGCCGCTATAGGTGTTGTAGCAGGCTCAGGCAGAACAGAAAAACCATTTTTGAAAGCCGGAACCAGATTTTACGCTATGAAGGCCAAGAATAAATTCTGGCCAATAGTAAGTGGTACATCAATGAATTCAGTAAGTCATCCTTTCGGTGGCTCAAGTTCGCATGCAAAAGGAATTCCTACACAAGCTTCAAGAAATGCTCCGCCTGGAAGAAAAGTTGGAAAAATAGCACCAAAAAGAACAGGCAGACATAAGAGGTAAAAATGGTAAAAAAAGAATTCACTTTTAAAGGAAAAACAATAGAAGAATTGGAAAAAATGAGTCTGAATGAATTATCACAATTGCTTACATCGAGGCAGAGGAGAAAAATAAAAAAAGGATTCACAGAACAACAAAAAATTTTGCTTAAGAAATTAAGAAGTAATAAAAAAAACATTGAAACGCATTGCAGGGATATGCTAATTTTACCAGAAATGATTGGCAAAACAATAAAGGTACATCAGGGCAAAGAGTTTATACCCATTGTGATAGAAGCAGATATGATTGGGTGTTATCTAGGTGAGTTTGCTTTAGCAAGGAAAAAAGTTGCACATAGCGCACCTGGTATAGGAGCAACAAGGTCAAGTGCAAGTTTATCGGTGAAGTGAGAAAATGAGAGGATTTGTATTTACAAATTACGAAAGAGAGCATATGGCAAGAACTATTGGGGTGTCTTTACCAATTTCATTTAAGCAAAGTGTTGAGATATGTAGATTTATCAAAAATAAAAATGTTAATTACGCAAAAAAAATATTACAAAAGGTTATTGATAAGGAATTACCGGTGCCTTTTACAAGATATAATTGGGATTTAGGACATAAAAAAAAGATAGGTCCAGCAAGGTACCCCAAGAAAGCCTCAGAAGAATTCATTAAATTAATTGAAAATGTTGAAGCAAACGCTCAGTTTAAGGGATTAAACACTTCCAACCTATTCATTGCACATACAAGTGCACATAAATCTGGCAAAGTATGGCACTATGGAAGAAAGACTCGTAGAAAAATGAAAAGGACCAATATTGAAATTGTTGTAGAAGAAAGAAAAGTTGGAGAAGAAAAAGAACCTAAAAGTAATCAGAAGATAAATTTCAAAAAATGATAGAAAGAAAATTTGTAGCCCAAAAAATAAAGGAATTTCAGATACAAGAATACATAACTCAGAACCTTGAAAATGTAGGGCATAGCCACACAAAAATGGTCAAGACTCCTTTAGGAGAGAAAATAATAATTTATGCTTCAAGGCCTGGATTGATTGTTGGACGAAAAGGACAGAACATAAAACAGCTAACAAGAACGCTGAAAAAGAGATTTGATTTAGAAAATCCTCAGATAGAAATAAGTGAAGTAGAAAACCCTAATTTGGACGCCCATATTGTAGCAGAAAAGATTGTTGACGCTCTAGAAAGATTTGGCTCTGAAAAGTTTAAGGCAATATGCCATAAGATAATGACTGATGTTATGAAAGCAGGGGCTCTTGGTATAGAGATTGTTGTTAGTGGTAAAGTGCCAAGCGCAAGAGCAAAGTCATGGCGTTTTTATTCTGGCTATTTAAAAAAGTGTGGTGATATAGCTAGTGATGTTAGAAAAGCTGATGTCCAAGCACAACTAAAAACAGGAGTAATAGGTGTTAAAATAAAGATAATGCCACCTGATATTAAGTTGCCAGACAACATTAAATTAGTTGAACAAAAAGAAACTAAGGTCGAGGAAGTAAAACAGATAGAAGAAGAATCTAAAGAAAAAACTAAAGGAAGAATAAAGAAAAAAGATGAAATCGAAAGAACTAAGAGCGATTGATGAATTGAATTTAGAAAATAAAATGATTGAGTTGAAGAAGGAACTTATGAAAATTAAGTCACAAATTGCAATAGGAACTGCACCAAAAAATCCTGGAAAAGTGAGAGATATCAAAAGAACAATTGCAAAGATATTGACTATAAAAATTCAAACAAAAGGAGGAAGCAAAAAGGAATGAGTGAGATCTGCCCAGTTTGTGGCTTGGTAAAAGAATTGTGTGTTTGCGAGACAATAGCAAAAGAAAGCCAAAAAATTTTTATTTATATTGAGAAGAAAAAATTCAACAAGAATTACACAATTGTTGAAGGTATTAAAGAAAAGGAAATAGACCTTAAGGACTTAGCAAAGAAACTTAAATCTGAGCTCGCATGCGGCGGGACCATAAAAGATGGCAAAATAGAGTTACAAGGTGAGCATAAACAAAAAACAAAAAAGATTTTGATTAATTATGGTTTTGCACCAAGTAGTGTAGAAGTAAAATAAATTATAAAAAATGATAAAAGCAAATACAAGAGATATAGGAGTTGTTTTAGAGACCCCAAAACAGAATTGTAATGATATAAAATGCCCATTTCATGGGAAATTAAGTGTAAGAGGGAGACAATTCAAAGGCACAGTTGTATCCACAAAAATGAGAAAAACTGCCGTTATAGAATTTCAAAGACTATATTTTTTGAAAAAATACGAAAGATACGAAAAAAGAAGAACAAAATTAAAGGTTCACAATCCACAGTGTATTAACGTGAAAGAGGGAGATTTTGTGCAAGTAATGGGATGCAAACCACTAAGCAAAACAAAAAGTTTTGTTATTATACAAAAATTAGGTGTCGAAAAAGGGTTCAAGGAAAAAATGGAAGCAAGAGAAGCTTCTAAAGTTATACTCAAGAAAGAAGAACAACCAAAAACTGAGGAGGAAAATTAAATGCAGCCATTGAAAGCAAGGGTTACAAGAGCGTTGCCGGTTTACTCTAAGATTGAAACTTGCGACAATTCAGGCGCAAAAATAATCAAGATATTCACAGT
>CAZUSQ010000002.1:28458-32920 GCA_964622655.1 uncultured Methanosarcinales archaeon | reverse complement strand
GAAACAGTGTTGCCTGTACTTGAGCCAGTAAGAATAGCTTCAACATGTATGTTGCTTAAATTCTCGATTGCTGTAAGACTAACGACAACATCAAATGCATCATCCTCTTCTATAAGATTTGTTTCGCTTTCTGCAAGAGCCTCACCATTCATCCTAACACTGTCTATAGAGACTTCTACATCTGCATAGGCATAGCCACTAAATAAAACTCCAAAAATAAGCAATGCTATAAATACAAAAACCTTTTTATTCATTTAGCCACCTAAATCTATAGAACTTGGTAATATACAACCCTTTTTAAAGTTTTCGTTATTGAACAGTAGATACAAAGTTAGTTATAATTGACATTATCTATTTAAACCGCAAATAACCACCAAAAGATATGATAACTATTGTTGGAGCTGGTCCTGCTGGCTCTTATCTTGCTTACTTGCTCGCAAAGCAAGGCAAGAAAGTAATGCTATTAGAAGAGCATAATACTATTGGCTCGCCAGTTCAATGCACAGGCATTGTCACTCATTCTATTGAAAAATTCTTCAAACTTAAAAATGAAGTTATAGCTAAAAAGCTTGATAAAGTAGTTGTTATTAGCAAAAATAATAAAATAACTGTTAATGTTGATGAAATTGTAATGTGGCGTGACAAATTTGATAGATTTGTTGCTGAAATGGCTCAGCAAGCAGGAGCCGAAATTCTGCTTAATCACCAATTTATTGACTTTAATGGAAAGCAATCAATAAAAGTTAAAGACAAAAAAAATAATAAAATAAAAGAAATAAAAACAGAAGCTATTGTTGGAGCTGACGGACCTTACTCATTTGTTGCAAAAGCAGCTGGCATTAACTCAAATTCAAAGCATTATATAGGAATACAGGCAAAAGTAAAATTAAATATGGATATAACGGCATTTGAAACTTATTTTGGCAGTAATTTTCCAAATTTTTTTGGTTGGTGTGTTCCAGAATCTGAAGATATTGTAAGACTTGGGATTGGATGCTTTGAAAATGCTCAAGAGTATTTTTATAAGTTTTTAAAAAATAGGACAGGAAAAAAAGATGTTTTATGCTGGGAATCTGGCTTAATACCACTATATAATCCAAAAAAAGTAATACAAAAAGATAATGTATATTTGATTGGAGATGCTGCTACACAGGTTAAAGCGACAAGTATCGACGGTGACGAATCTATTTTAATTAAAAAAAATGATCTAATAAGGACAGTTAGAATAGGTGAGTTTGTAAACAAATATCTAAGCAACAGCAAAGATATTAGGACAAATATAAATCCAGTTGGTTATAAAGAACTTGATTTAAATGATAGTATCTTTGCTTTTTCACCTACAGACAAAGCATCAGATTTAAAATTTAGAAAAGTAAAAAAGATACTAAAGCATAAGATTGACGAAGATTTATTTCAAATAATTTTAGAAAAAGGTTATAGAATTAAAGTGACTGGTTCTCATAGTGTTATGACAATAGGAAAGCAAAATTTTATACCAAAAAGAGTTTCAGAACTTACCACAAATGATAGATTGCTAGTTACTTTGAAGATTCCAAATAATGGGTCATTAAAATCTATTAACTTAATAAAATTGATGATTGAAGAAGCTCCAGAACTTGTTAAAAACATACGAATAAAAGGAGGAAAACACTTATTGTTTAAAAAATCTAGCGATGTAATAAGAAATTACAGGTCTGCATACTGGGGCAGAGACTCTATACCATTAAAGTTATTTTTAGATAAGAATATTGTCCCTGAGGATGTTAAAATATTTTTTATGCCGTCTAAAAAAAGCATTTACCTTCAAAACATCATAAAAATTACACCAGAACTATGTAGATTGCTTGGATATTATGTTGCAGAAGGTAGTTCTAAAAATGGTAAAAATTTATATCTGATATTTGGAAAAGGAGATAAAAAAAATAAAACTTTTGATGATGCTGTATATTGCATTAAAAAATCATTTGGAATTAATTCTAATTTACAAGAACCTAGAAAGAATCCATTTAACAAAAAAATCACTTCTTTTCCTATAGCTTTTGGTGGTTCTCTTTTATCTCAGTTTTTTATAAAAGTATTTAGAATAGGTAGTAATGCTAAAAATAAAGAACTACCTTTTATTTTATTTAATGTTCCTGACGATCTAAAATTTGAATTTTTAAAGGGCTATCTAAGAGGTGATGGCTACTTAAGAGCTAGGACACCTATAAATAGAAAAAACTGGAGCGCAGAAATTATAGCCAAAACAGCTAGTCGTAAACTAGCTAGTGATCTTGTAGTATTATCACTTCAGTTGAGTTTATTACCCTCTATAAGCACAGAATTAACACAAGAAAGAACCTTATATGGAAAAAGGATTAGAAAAAGTTTTATTTATAAAATTACATACTCCAGGAAAAAAGATTTAGAAAAACTTAAAGATGTTTATTCTCATAAAAAAGATAAACTTATGTCGTATCTTAATAAAATAAGCGAGAGATCTACTATAAACATCGCCAAAAAAATTCTAGCAGATTTTGTAACTGAGGATAATAAAAGAGATTTGGTAAAAGTATTCGGTAAATCTTTTTATTCTGCATATAAAAATTTATCTTATGAAAGAATTAAAGATATTTTCGATGAATCTAATACAAACGATAAAACATCAATTTTAATGGCAAATTTAATAAAAAATAACATGGTAATCTTACCAATAAAAAAAATAGAAAAAATTAAATCTGAATATAATGAGGTTTTTGATATAGAAGTACCTGAAACTAATATGTTTATTGGAGGTGTAGGACCAATACTATTACATAATACAGGAGGGGGCATAATCCCTTCATTAAAAGCTGCTCAAACTTTATGCGATTGTATTGTAAATAACAAAAACTACAATAAAGAATTCAAAAGACAATCTGGCAGAGAGCTTCTCTTGCATTTAAAGATAAGGAATATGCTAAATAAATTCTCCGATAAGGACTATGACAAATTGCTAAATTTAATGTGTCAAGAAAAAGTAAGAAGAATACTGAAAAGATACGATAGGGATACACCAATACCTTTAGTTGCCAACTTGCTGCTTAAAGAGCCTAGATTTTTGTATTTTTCAAAAGCATTTTTCTCGTAACAAAAGCTTTTTAAAAAACACTCTTTCCCTTTTAAGAGGTGGTCACAACATATGGATTCAAAAGAAGATGATGAGATATCTATCGATTTTAGTAAGATAAAGAATTTCTTCAAGAGCGATAAGAAAGGAGGAGAAAAAACTGATGACTCTTCACTAAAAGAAGAGGGAAAAAAAGAAAAAGATGACGAGCTAACTATTGATTTTAGTAAAATAAAAAATTTCTTTAAAAGTAAAGTTGAAGATAAAAAGATAGAAGATGCCACAAGAGTAGAAAAGGAAGATGAAGAAATTAAATTTTCTTTCGACCTAAACAAAATTAAAAAATTCTTTAAATCTGAAGAGAAAGAAATTTCAGATGAAGAGATATCAATTAACTGGAGCAAAATTATTGATTTCTTCAAGAAATATGGTGTTATTTTTATTGCACTTATCCCAATAATTCTTTCTATCTATGTAAGAGTACAAGCTGAATCTTTAGACATAACTGACGGTTGGGCTAGCAACACTGTAATTAACAATATAAAATCACAAATCAGGGCAGGAATTGACCAACAATACCCTAATCTGCCTGATGCAAACAAGAATACTCTTGTCGATAATGAGTTACAGAGAATTTTAAAACAAGGCACTATACAAATTGGTCAACAGACAATAAAAATTGACGAGTACATAAAGGGCACATCAATTTACTTCAAATCATTTTTCCAAGATGAAAATGGAAAAAAATACATGCCAGATATCGACCCTTATTACTGGTTTAGGTATGCAAAAAATATTGTCGAGCATGGGCATCCTGGTGATGTGCTGAAAGATGGCAAACCTTTTGATAACCATCAACAGGCTCCAATAGGAAGGTTTGTATTTCCTGATATGTTTCATGCATACGCTTCAGCTTATTTTTACAAATTTCTGCATTTTTTTGCACCTAACTTAACATTAATGAGCTCTATGTTTTATCTCATAATACTTTTTTCAGCATTATGCGTATTGCTTGCTTTTTTAATTACAAAAAAAATTGCAGGCACTACAGGCGGATTTTTTGCAGGCGTGATGATGGCAATCAATGCTGCTTTTTTATCAAGAACGATACATCCAGATAATGATGTGTGGGTTGTATTTTTTCCCTTGCTAATCACGTGGCTATTTGTAATAACAATAGGCATTAAAAACACACTAAAAATTGTAGTGATATCCTCACTTGCTGGATTTTTGACAGGGTTATTTACAAAAGCATGGAGTGGATGGTGGTATATATTTGACTTTTTGCTTGCCACTATAGGTTTAACTTTTCTGTACTCAGTTTTTACAAATTTTGATGAGATAAGAGAAAATATAAGATTCTTTTTTTCAAAC
>CAZUSQ010000002.1:0-28448 GCA_964622655.1 uncultured Methanosarcinales archaeon | reverse complement strand
CAAACATAACCATTAGGAATATCCTAACTTTTGGTGTAGTCTATTTTCTCTCAGCGGCTGTATTTGTTAGCTTATTTTCTGGTTGGCCACAGTTTAGAAACAGTTTTTTTGGACCTTTAAGTTTCCCTTCAATAAAAGCGCCTGTAGGTGGCGCAACACTCTGGCCAAATGTTCTAACCACTGTTGCTGAGCTAAATGAAGGCTCGGTAGACGGCATTATAAACTCGGTAGGTGGCCCATTCCTTTTCTTCATAAGCCTTGTTGGGTTAATTCTGTCAATATCAAGAAGCGACGGTATGAAGAAATTTGATTTTTTTTATATAATTGGTACTACACTATTTTATGGAGCATATTTTTTGTTTAGAAAAGTAGGGTTTGATATATCTGTTTTTGGGCTACTTACATGGATAATGCTGCCCATTTTAATAAGAATAGGACTTTCTATTTATCAAAAAGACTCTGCGTATGATTTCAAATTAGCAATATTGTTATCACTTTGGATAGTGTCAACGATTTTTGCTAGCATCAAGGGGATAAGATTCACTCTTTTGCTAGCTCCTGCATTCAGCGTTGCATTGGGTGTTGCTCTTGCAAAGGTATATGTTTATTTTTCTAAATGGTTGACAAAGGAATTCAAGATTCATAAAGCTATTGGAAGCAGCATTTTAATTGTGCTGTTGCTCTTGATTTATGTTAACCCTATAAGGGGTGCAATCAGCACTGCAAGTTCTGATATTCCAATTGTTAATGATGCCTGGTACAACACTTTAATTTCTATAAAGCAAGACTCAAGTGAGAATGCAATAATAACATCTTGGTGGGATTTTGGTCATCATTTTAAAACAATAGCTGACAGACCAGTCACATTTGACGGTACAACACAGACTTTTCCAGCTGCTCACTGGGTTGGGAAACTATTCATGACCAGTAATGAGAAAGAAGCTTTGGGCATTTTGAGAATGTTAGATTGTGGAAGCAATAGTGCTTTTAACACAATTTTTAGCATAACAAAGAATATACATTTGTCATTAAAAATATTGAAGAATATCATCTTAGTAAATAAAAAAGAGGCTGAGAAAGAGTTAAAAAAGCTTAACTTTGAACCTGAACAGATTGAAAAGATACTTTCATTTACACATTGCGAGCCGCCTGAGGCTTATGTCATTGCATCAGATGATATGATTGGAAAAAGTGGTGTATGGAGTCATTTTGGCAGTTGGAATTTTGAGAGGTCTGATTTATGGTTTAATGTGAGAAAAATGTCCCAAGAGGAAGCTATTGAGTATATGATGAAAAAGTTCAACTATACAAAAGACAGAGCAGAAAATATCTATTTTGAAATTCAAGCAATAACAAGTGATAGGGCGGCCAATGATTGGATTGCTCCTTGGCCTGGGTATGGTGGCATAGTAGGGTGTAGCAAAAACAATAAAAAAATTTATGTGTGTGGTAATGGCCTTCAGGTTAACTTAAGCAATTACGATATTTTTGGCATTGGGCAGCAAGGTATAACAAGACCCAAATTAGCTGCATTTACAACTGAATATGGGTTGTTATTCAAGGAGTTTAATGACTCGACTATTGATTTTGGTGTAACCATAATACCAAAAAATGAAAATGAGCTTGAAATCGTCCTATCGAGCAAGGAATTAACAGGCAGCATATTTACAAGAATGTTTTATATGCAAGGTCATGGATTAAAATATTTCAAATTGTTTAACCAGCAGCGTGGATTGACAGGAACCAACATTAATACTTACAAGGTAGACTGGGAAGGTAAAAATACTACTATTGTTGAAGAATATGCTAATTATTTAAAGCCAAAAAAACAAGAAATAGTAGCTACTAATTTATCTTCAATAACAAATGACACAAATAGTTCTTAAATGGAAATCAAAAATATATTTGCTGTAATTCCAGCTTATAATGAAGAGAAAAACATTATTGGCATAATCAAAAAAACAAAGGAATATGTAGGCAATGTTATAGTTGTTGACGATGGAAGCAAAGATAAAACAAAAGATGTTGCAGAAAAAGCTAATGCAATTGTACTAAAGCATATAGTAAACCTTGGAAAAGGCGCTGCTCTAAAAACAGGGTGCGATTATGCTATTAAAAAAGGTGCAAAATTTATAATTGCTTTAGATGCCGATGCACAGCACAATCCAGAAGATATACCACGCTTTATTGAAAAATTAAAAAAATATGATATTGTCTTTAGCTATAGGAAGGCAAGCAAAAAAATGCCCCTAGTACTTCACTTTGGAAATTGGTTTATATCAAATGTTGTAAGGGTTTTGTATAATGTCAATCTTAGTGATACACAATCTGGCTTTAGGGCTTTTTCCAAAGAAACATACAAGAAAATTAGATGGAATGCCTCAGACTATTCAATGGAGTCAGAAATGATATCAAGGGTTGGAAAGCAAAGGTTAAAATACGTGCAGATTCCTATCCAAACAATATACTCTGATAAGTATAAAGGCACAACAATAATTGATGGAGTAAAGATTGTTTTGAACATGCTTTGGTGGAAATCGTTTAATAGCAGGTGAAAAATGGTATTAGGAATTCAAATAGCAGGTTTTTTGTTTGGTTTATTCATGATTTATTACTCTTTTTTGATTTATAAAAGAAGAGAATTTACAATAAAAGAATTCAGTTTTTGGCTTTTTTTGTGGACTTTATTCATTGTAATTACACTATTTCCCTTCTTGTTAGACCCTATAGTCAAAACATTTGGTTTTTTTAGAACGCTAGATTTGCTAATAATCAGCGGCTTTCTTTTTTTAATTCTAGCTATTTTCTATACATACACAATTGTTAGAAAAAATCAAAAGCAGCTGGAGACAATTGTAAGAGCAGTAGCATTGAAGAGGAACAAAGGAAGATAAGATTTTCTAATTATATTCTTAATTATAATGTATATATTTAAATAATGCACAAAGTTACTTTAGAGTATGGTAATAGCAATAAAATTTATTGATAAGTATGTGGGAAAATTAATATGCAACTTTCTAGGTTTTTTTAATAAAGAAAAATCTAAGAAAAGCATAAATGTTAATAAAATTTTAGTAGTTCAACTTTGGGGCATAGGAGAGACTATTTTGGTGTTGCCATCTATTGTGGCCTTGAGAAAAAGATTTCCTCAAGCAAAAATAAATATTTTATCAACATCAAGAAACAAAGATGTTATTTTAAACAATAAAAACGTAAGCAATGTTATTGCAATAAAATTAAACCCATTTTCAATTCTCAATTTTATTATAAAAAATATTAAAAACTATGACTTAGTTATCGATATGGAAGAGTACCTAAATATCTCAGCAATTATGTCATTTTTTGTAGGCAGAAGAATTGTTGGCTATTCTCATAATTCAAGGGCAAAACTATATACAGATAAGGTAAAGTATAACGACAAGCAGCATGCTGTACAGACATTTTTAGATTTGATAAGAGCATTGAACATTAATTATGATACTGAAAAATTACCAAAATTAAATTTCTCTAAAAATGACAAGAATATTGTTGATAAATTTCTCAGAAATAATGAAATAAAAATTAACGATTTTGTTGTTTGTGTTGCCCCTGGCGCTGCTGAGTCTGCAAAAGCAAGAATGTGGCCTTATGACAGATATGCTGAGCTATGTGACGAGGTAATAGCAAAGTATGATGCAAAAATAATCTTTGTTGGTGCGTTGAATGAAGCAGACTTAGTAGAAAACATTCAAAATTTAATGGAAAACAAAAACAAAATAATCAATGCAGCTGGAAAATTAACATTAAATCAGTTATTCTATTTGATAAGCAAATGTAAGCTGTTTATTGGTAATGATGCTGGGCCAATGCACATTGCAGCTGCGCAAGGGATTAAGACAATAGGCTTGTTCGGACCTAATCTGCCAATAAGGTTTGGTCCTTATGGTAAAGGAAATATTGGATTTTACAGAGGTTACAATTGTCAATTTAGCCCATGCATTAATGTGCAGAAAGGACAAGTTCCAGATTGCTTATATCCAAAAAACAGCAATGATTACCAAAAATGCATGAAAAACATAAGCGTTGATGACGTCTTGAAAGAAATTGACAAGTTTATTTAATTTACCTACCAAAACCCTTTCTTTATTAAAATAGATTCTGGATCATTATCCTTTTCTGTTACCCTTTTGGAAACAACAACCACAGCCTTATAGAATGGTATATGGATGGACAATAAATTGCGGTATCCATTCCTCCGAAACATCCATGCCACACTTATTTTGGTGACTGGTTTTGTGTTTGCTGGCGTATCATAAAAGCTTTTTGAGAGGTAAGCGCTCAATGTAATCACAATTTTATTTGACAACGAGGCCATTTTTTTTACAAATTTTTCTTGATCGCCAATGAGCTGGATTACCATGCTATTAAACACAACATCGTATTTGCCCTTCATCTCCCATAAATCTTTTATGATTACATTTTTAGCCTTATACCTTTCATCAGCATCCACGCCATCTGCTTTAAATCCTAAGTTATTAGCAACCTTCATAAACTGAGCAGGGCCACAACCAACATCCAATACTGTTTTACAGTCTTTACAATATTTTTTCAGAAGCCATTTATAGAATTGTGCTCTTATGAGGTGTTTGATTTTACTTTGAAAGGTTGCACTGTTCTTCCACGGATTGCTGTATAGTTTTGCCACATACATCAAGAAAAATTGGGCATATATAAAGTTTATCACTTAATTAAATGCAAATATTCTCCATATGTAAAGAATCCGATTAATTGCTTTATTCTAGCAAGTTTTGGGAACAAATCTTTCTCTAAAGAAATGACATCTTCAAATAATTCAAATACTTCTGGCTTAAATATGTAAATGCCTGCATTAACTATATTTGTTGAGTAGTGCTTTGGCTTTTCCTTAAAATCTACAATTAAATCACCATCAAGAATTGCTGTTCCATAGCTGCTTATTTTTTCTCTTGTCATTAATCCCATTGTTGCAAGCTTTTCTGATTCGATATGCTTTCTTATCATTTTCAGTAAATCAAAATTATTGTAAGTATCGCCAGACATTACGATAAAGTTATTGTCGATTTTTTCTTTTACTGCTTCTAACGCTTCTGCGTTACCTCTTGCTTGTTTCTCTAAAATTTCTACACTTAACTTTGCATTAGAAATTTCATTCAAGAGCAAATTGATATGTTTAGTATGCTGTGTTACAATGTATATTTTCTTTATGCCATATTTTGAAAAAAAATCAATTTGTTGTTCTATTAATGAAGTACCTTTTATATCTTTTAGTGCAGCTACTTGATGCTCGCCTTTAAGCAATAAAACAGCAACACTTACAGATTGTTCTTGGAGTCCTCTTTTCAAGAAATATTCTATTGCTTGCGACCTGCTTCTTATGACAGATCCATCAACTTTAGAGTCTACAATCTTCAAGAGGGAATTGTCAACTGATATGGCAATTTTAGCCTTAGTCATGGTATGCAAAAGTAGTAAAAAGTATTACTATATATATTTTTATATTGTGGAATATATATTTTGAAAAAACAAAAGATTTAAATACTAAGTCAAATTAAAGTATGAAATATTCATACTAGGTGTTTGTTATGCAAAATGAAATAAAATCCATGATTGAAGAAAGCATTGAGACAAAAAGATTAGCACAAACGTTGTCACCAGAAATTGAAAAAGCTGTAAAACTAATAATCAATGCGTTGAAAAATAACAAGAAAATATTAATTGCAGGAAATGGTGGTAGCGCATCACAAGCAAGCCATATTGCAGCTGAATTCGTTGGAAGATATAAAATTGAAAGAAGAGGGATGCCATGCATAGCATTGACAACGGACACGTCAATACTTACAGCGTTGTCTAATGATTACCATTATGATGGCGTTTTTGAAAGACAGTTAGAAGCTTTATCACATCCTGGTGATGTTTTCATTGCATTATCAACAAGCGGCAACTCAAAAAATTTAATTAAAGCAGTTGAAGCTGCTAAAAAGTTTAATGTTCATGTGATTGGGCTTCTTGGAAAAAGTGGCGGCAAACTAAAAAACACCTCCAGTGTTGAAATAATTGTCCCTTCTGATAACACTCCTCGAATCCAAGAAGCTCATCTTATGATTTTGCATATTATATGCGAGCTTGTGGATAAAGAACTGTTTGGTAAGTAATTTTAAATAAAATGCTAGATTTCAGCAAAATAAAAACTGTATCTATAAAACAGAGAAAAAATAAGGTGAGGCTTAGTGATTTAATTAAACCAGAAAATTCTAAAGTCTTTATTAATTCTAAAGAATTTGATGATTTAGTTGAAAGAATAATTGATGCTTATAAAAATAAAAAACAAATTATCCTTATGATGGGCGCTCATGTCATAAAGGTTGGGATGAGTCTTCTTGTGATTGACTTAATAAAAAAAGGGGTAATAAAGCATATTGCAATGAATGGTGCTGTTCCAATTCATGATTTTGAGTTGGCATTAATTGGAGAAACTTCAGAATATGTTGAGCAAACTATTGAAGATGGGACTTTTGGCATGATTGAAGAAACTGGAAGTATGCTAAATGAGGCAATAAAACAAGGCGCAAAAAACAATTATGGCATGGGTTATGCGATTGGAAAGAAAATCAATGATTTAAATTTACCAAATAAAGAATACAGCATTTTGTATAATGCTTATAAATTAAACATTCCAATTACTGTGCATGTTGCAATTGGAACTGATATAATACACCAACATCCAAGCTGTGATGGAGCTACAATTGGCAAAACTACCTATGAAGATTTTAAGATTTTCACAGAAAGCGTAAGCAAGCTTGAAGATGGTGTTGTCTTAAACATAGGGTGTGCAGTTATTTTGCCAGAAGTTTTTTTGAAAGCACTAACAATTGCAAGGAATTTAGGTTATAAAGTTGAGAAAATAATTGCTGCAAACCTTGACATGATAGATCATTATAGGCCAAGGGAAAATGTTGTTAAAAGACCAACTTCTCTAGGAGGAAAAGGATTCATAATAATTGAGAAGCACGAAAAGACAATTCCAACTTTGCACAGAAAGTTGGTAGATTTTATAAGGTGAGAAGATGAAACAGCGTTTATTAAAAATTTTAGAGAACTTTAAAAATAAAAAAATACTTGTTGTAGGTGACATAATGCTTGATAAGTACATTTGGGGTGATGTCTCAAGGATAAGTCCAGAAGCGCCTGTGCAAGTAGTTCATGTCACAAAAGAAACTTATGCTCCTGGTGGTGCTTCTAATGTTGCAAGCAATGTATCAGCATTAAACGGAAAGGTTTTCATGGTTGGTATTGTAGGAAATGATAATGCAAAAGATATTCTTTTAGAAGAATTAAAGCAAAGGGGCATAAATACAGAAGGCATTTTAGTGGACAAAGACAAACCAACAACACAAAAAGTGAGAATTGTTGGAAGAAGCCAACAGTTGTTAAGAGTTGATTACGAAAATAAGGAGCATGTTCATCAGAGTATTGAGCTTTCAACGATAGACTTTCTAAAGAAAGTAATAAAGGAAATAGACATCATAATAATTTCAGACTATGCAAAAGGTGTAATAACATCAGAGATCAGCAATAGCCTAATCAGTATAGCAAAGGTTAACAATAAAGCCATTATAGTTGACCCAAAGCCAAAACATCTAAACCTTTATTCAAATGTTACCTTAATAACCCCAAATAATGCAGAAGCAAGTGAAATGACGAATATTGAAGACAGTAGCGACAATGCTGTATTAGAAATGGGCTCTAAGATTATGAAATATCTAAATGCAAATGTTTTGATAACAAAAGGAGAAAAAGGCATGTCTTTGTTTGAGAAAGATGGTAAAATAACAAATATACCAGCAAAAGCTAAAGAAGTTTATAGCTTAATAGGTGCAGGCGACACAGTTGTTGCAACAGTTGCACTTGCACTAGCGGCTGGAGCAAACTATGAAGAAGCTGCAACACTTGCAAATATTGCAGCAGGCATAAAAGTAGGAAAAATAGGAACTGCTTCTGTGAGCATTGAAGAAATAAAAAAAGAAATTGAAAACCTATGACGAAAGCTGTGTTTGTTGACAGAGATGGTACAATTGTTGAGGATAAAGGGCATGTATATAAAATTGAAGACTTAAAGCTGCTTCCAAATTCTATCAAAGGCTTAAAATTATTAAATAAATTCAAATTGTTTATTATAACAAATCAATCCGGTATTGGAAGAGGGATTTACACAGTACAAGACTTTATCAATTTTAATAGTCATTTATTGAGAGAATTAAAAAAACAGGGTATAGAAATTGAAAAAATTTATTTCTGTCAGCATAAGCCGGAGGATAATTGTGAATGCCGCAAACCTAAAACAAAACTACTTAAAGACGCTGAAAAAGAATTCAAAATTGATTTAAAAAAATCCTTTATTATTGGCGATATGAAAAGCGATTTTGAAATGGGAAAAAATGCAGGTTGCAGAACAATACATGTTTTAACAGGCCATGGAATAAAGTACAAAAATGACATAAAGCCAAATTATTTTGCAAAAGATTTGTTAGATGCAGCAAAGTGGATTATCAAAAATGATAAATAGCAATAAAAAAATTGCATCATTAAAAAAATTAATACAAATAGTCAGCAGACTAAGAAAACAAAAAAAGATAATTGTAACAACTAATGGTGTTTTTGATATGCTTCATCTTGGACATGTAAAGTACCTTGAAGAAGCAAAAAAGCTTGGAGATGTTTTGGTTGTGGGTGTAAATACCGATTTTTCAGTAAAGCAAATCAAAGGAAACAAAAGACCCATCAATAATGAAAAATCTCGCATAGGAATTCTAGCAGCTCTTGATAGTGTTGATTATGTCTTTTTGTTTAATGAAAAAGACCCAAGAAAATGGCTCTCAAAGCTAAAACCCAATATACATGTAAAAGCTGGTGATTACAAAATAAATCAAATCGTTGAAAGGGATGCTGTTGAAAAAAACAATGGCAAAATTGTAATTGCAAAAATGAAGAAGGGCTACTCAACAACAAATTTAATAGAAAAAATTTTAAAGATTTATTGTCATTAAATTGCTATTACAAAAATAGCTATTAATGCTATTATTGCTGGAAGAGATAAAAATGTAGCTATCTTTTCGTCTTTTACCATAGAGTACTTTAGTATTACCTTTTTTCCTTCATTTGTTCTTACAAGCATCATACGGTTATTTGTGGCTAATAATGGGATTTCCTTTCCTTCCATATAAGCCTTCCATCTTGAAAAATATTCCTCCTTGAATACAACCCAGTCATCTTTTTTAAATTCACCATAAATTTCCACTTCAGTAGGGCTGATTCTCTTAAAGCTGAGAGGCACTGGCTTATCTGGTTTGTTTACAACATTGCTTAAATGTGGATCCAAATTAAAATTGTGAATTTTTTTATTTCGGTTGAAGCTTATATACCAATAACCATTAGCCTCCTTGTATTGTGACTCATTTACATATTCTAAAATATCAACTTTTTCTGTATAATATGAATTATTCACACCTAAAATAACAAAACATCTATTATTTGGATTTTGATATAAAGGGTAAGCATTTTCAGGGTATAACTTTTTTAAAACAGCTGCTCCGACAGGATGGCATACATTCAAGAAAGTATATTTATAGCCAGTCAAGCGGAAATAATTAGCAAACTCATTGCTAGTAAGAGGCTCTACAGCTTCTAAAACTCCAAAAGAATTCATCCGTGTCAATTTCTCGTAAGTATTGTCTTCAAAATCCCATTGCAAATAACCATATCTAGAGAAATACCTATCAGTCAAAGCTGACATTGCAGTATCTACTGCATTTGAGTACATTCCAAATGTGATTATTCTTCCGTCTATTGGAAGTTGTTTTACAAAATTAATTTCACTTTTAAATGTCTCACCTCCTATAATTTCCTCACTGTGTATATTTCTAAGATTTTGTTTTACAAAGAAAGCCGCATGTACAAATGCAAATGATAATACCAACACTAAGAAAATTTTTATTGATTTATTATTGATATTATAAATAATAACTGCTATACACACTACTAAAACTACAAGCAAATAAGGCTGAACTGTTCTGTAACCATATTCGCCTTGTTGAAATGGAGGGATAAATGTAATTATTGAGGAAGCTAAGAAATGTAAGATGTAAGCTAAAGAGAATGTAGCTGCTTTTCTATAAAAAAAATTTCTAAAATAAGCAAAAACAAAAAATAAAGAAATTACTCCAAAAAAACTAAAGAAAAATCCAAATTTTTTGTCATCAATCCGACGCAAATCAGGGTACTTAAATGATAGAGGATTTGTATTCTTGTCTGTAAAAAAACTTTTGATATAATCGATAGATTTTATTTCATAAAGCTTAGGAAAATGTCCTTCTCTGGCATAATTCCTATAATAGTATCCAGGAAATAAATAAAAAACAGGTATTAACAATAACACAACAATTGCTACAAATAACTTTATTTTATTTTTCATTGCAAATGTAAAAGCTTCTCTAATCTGTTCTTTTGGATTATTCGAAAGTAGCACTAATAATAATGAAAATGCAGCTATTAAAATGACACCTGACGCTTTTGTTGGATGAGTCAGAAATGACACCATAAGTACTACAGCTATAGAAAGCAAGTGCATTGGTTTTTTAGGGACGGAAAAAATAATGCTTAATGCAAGAAAATCATAAGGGTATGATGAAGATTGTTTGAAGCTTTCAAAAAACTGTATAAATGTAAAACTCAAGACAATTGATAAAGCACCTATAATTGCTATGATATGTAAAAAATATCCATTATTTTTATTGCTTAATAACTCATAAATTAATAGCCAAGCGCCCATTATTGAAAGCCAAATAACAAAAACAGTAAATGAATTATAGAATAAAACAGGATGTAACCAACTCAATATTCTATTAAGAAACGCTAGATTAGAGTAAAAGGCTGGTGTGTCTGTAAGGAATAATTGCTCACCTTGTCCAATTCGCTGCTCATATTGAGGTACTTCGTTAAATTTATTTATCCCATCAAAAACAGACAGAAATTTTGTATACACGTAAGTTCCATTTGACATATACATATTATGATTATTTATTATGTAGTTAGTAACATAAAATAAAAATAGAAGGCTTATAATTAAGGTTATCAATTCTTTTGATTCAATCTTATATATCGATAAAAGTGCTTTACTTCCACTATGCTTTCTAAAAATTTTATATATTACTATGACAAGTGGAAAATAATACGCAAAAATCAAGAATTGCCAATTAATAGTTATATCTGTCAAAATTGATACAATATAAATAAAAGCTGCTGAAAAAAAGGATAAAGAAAAACCAAAAAGATACTTTTTTATAAAATTTGAATGCTCAAATAATAGTCCATAAACAGCAAATGGCAGATAAAAAATAAATATTGATAGTATAGAAAGAAAAGGCGCAAAAGCCACAATCAAATACAGCAAATTTTTCAAATCTGAGTTGACATATTTATCTACCACAATTAATAGAAGCATTAGAAATAATGGTATAAGAAGAAATTTCTTGAGTAGTATTGAGAGTATTATTAAATAAACAACTAAAAAAATTTGATTTATTTTAATTCTTATTATTATCGCCTCCAAAATGGAGTTGCATTATCAATTTAAATATATTATTATTGGTGTATCATCATATTTTACCGATAATCAGAAAAAACATAGTTAAAATCTATTCTTAATCATTGTTAACAAAGCAATAACCCCATCTTTCCAATTAATCTTTTTGCCTTCTTCAAAAGTTCTCGGTGTATAACTTATAGGTAATTGAAGTATTTTATAGCCTTTTTTTATTAATTTACACATGAGTTCTATATCGTACTCAAAACCATTTGAGGTTACATTTATATTCTTTAAAATATTACTTTTAAACATTTTGTAACAAGGCTCAACATCTGTTAACTTTGTATGGTAAAGAAGATTAAAAATAAAAGTAAGAGACTTGTTGCCAATCCAATGCTTTGGATGCATTGTTTTATTTTTTCCAAAAAAATGAAACTTTTTATTAACTAATCTTGAGCCAAAAGTAATATTGGCTTTATGACTCAGAATTGGTTGTAGCAACTTAAGATAATCTTTTGGATCGTACTCTAGGTCTGCGTCTTGGAAAATGATGAAATCACCAGTTGCTGCCTTAATGCCTGTTTTGAGGGCTGCTCCCTTGCCCTTGTTTTGACCATGAAAAATTGTAATATATTTTTTACCTAATTTTTGAAGAATCTCTTTGGAGCCATCGGTGGAGGCATCGTCAACCAAAATTACTTCTTTTTTAATTTGACCTAAATCAACATTTTCTATTCTTGCTAAAAGTTTTCGTATAGTTTTTGCTTCGTTATAAACAGGGATAATAATCGATAATTTCATATTTTAAAACCTCGATTTTCTTTCGCCAGACACGAAAATATTATAGTTTTTAAATATGTGGGTTAAAGACTTCTTTATCATACAAAAAGTGCGCTATTAGCCTCAAAGAATTGGAAAATAAATAAGGTTGCATGAAGAAGATGAACAATGGACTCATTGCGGTACCTCAACCATTAAACCGTCATTTTTCAATGACATCTGAGCAGCTTCCAGTACTTTTACAACTTTCAATGCTTCATGCCCATCAGTTAGCGGTATTTTATTTTTTTTAATGCAGTACAAAAAGTGTTTTAGTTGTTCTGTTAAAGGTTTTGAATCTTTCACTTTTGGCGCAATATACCCCTTATCCTGTATTAAGATCCTTTTTTTAACAATTTTTGGTCTACTATAATAATATTTTAATTTTTCATCTTTTGCATAATCTTCAAATGTTGCATAAAGCTTTTCACCAACAATAATAATATCCATCTTTTTTAAAGGGTATAACCAACTGGCTATTGACATTGCAAAAATTTTATTAGGGAATACCATGTCCATAGTCACAACATCTTCAATTCCCTTATTAACATAAGAAGCCCCATTTACGCTTAATCTTAAAGGAGATTTCTCAAGTAAATATAAGAGTATTGATACAGTATGAGGAAAAAAATCCCAAAGGGCATTCATATCATTTCTTATAGGGCCATTGCCAAAATGAGATAAGTGGATATAGTTTATATTTCCAAACAAATTTGATTTAATGTCCTGTTTTACTCTTTGAATGCCAGAGTTAAATAAATGCAAATGTCCAACCATTAATATTTTTCTCTTTTCTTTTGAAATTTTTATCAAGTCTTCTACATCTTTAGAATGAAAAGCTACTGGCTTTTCTACAATAGTATGCTTATTTGAATTAAGCGCATCTTTGATCAATTTATAATGAGTAGTTCCAGGAGTAACTATTGCAACAGCATCAACTTCTTTATCTTCTAAAATATCTTCAGAATTTGTTGTTGTTTCCACAGGCGATTTTAGATTTACCTTTATTAGTGCCTCTTTAAGTGTACTTTCTTTAGTAGCACAAATCCATTTAACTGTAGCATTATTTAATTCATTAAATGTTCTTAAATAATTTATTCCCCAGCGACCGACTCCAATAATTCCAATTTTGAGGGGCTTATTCATTTTTCATGTTAATTCGCACTTTTATATAAATGTTTCAGCATAGATTTTATATTAATTTTATTATATAGTAAGTGACACAAATTTTAGGACAATTTATTTGTTACTTACTATCTTAGAAAATGATACAAATGTGAAATAATTAATGTCATTTTCTAATATTTCAAAAATTTTATAAATAAAGTGCTTTTAGCTGTTGAATAAATAATTATCTAATATAAACTTTGTTAGAATAAGGTGTTTAACTTGCCAAACGAAATAGTAAAAGTCATTAAACCGGCATTTGAAGACAAACGCGGTGAAATCGCAAATATTCTTGAAAAACCAATCTGCCATGTTGCGATTATAACTTCAAAAAAAGGCTCTATTAGGGGCAATCACTATCACCCAAAACAATTTCAGTATGTTTATTTAGTCAGCGGACGTTACGAAACAATATCCAAGAATGTCAAAGATAAAAACTCCAAAATGGAAAAACAAATTATAGAGCCTGGTAGCTTGGTTATAACGCCCCCTCTGATTGCGCATGTTATGAGGTTTCTAGAAGATTCTGTACTTCTTAACCTTACCACAGGACACAGGCACAGCCACAATTTTGCAGAACATACTAAGAAGTTTAAATTAATCTGATTGATTCTAAAACAATAATTTTTTAAAGATTTTATAGTTTTTCTAACTTCATGATGAAACTTTCTGTTATAATTCCAGTATACAATGAAAAAGGTACTATAAAGAAGATTATAGACAGAGTAAAAAAAGTGCAATTAAAAAATATATCAAAAGAAATAATAGTAGTGGATGACTATTCACAAGATACTACAAGAAGAATATTAAAAAATATTAAGGGTGATTCATTAAAAATCTTATTTCATAAAAAAAATATGGGAAAAGGTGCTGCAATAAAAACAGGACTCAAAAATTCTACAGGAAGTATAATTATAATTCAGGATGCTGATTTAGAGTATAACCCAAATGAGTATGAAAACTTACTAAGCCCTATACTTAAAAACAAAGCAGAGGTAGTTTATGGTTCTAGGTTGTATGTTATAAGAAAAAATATAAAAAATATGTATAAATTACATTACATTGGAAATTTATTTCTGACTTTATTAACAAATTTGTTATACGGTGCAAAAATAACTGATATGGAGACTGGGTATAAGGTATTTAGAAGAGAAGTGATCAAAGGTATAAATTTAAAGGCTAATCATTTTGATTTTGAGCCTGAAGTTACAGCTAAAGTACTCAAAAAAGGATATAAAATTTATGAAGTTCCTATAAGTTTTGTTGCAAGAAAGTTTGATGAAGGTAAAAAAATAACATGGGTTGATGGTGTTAAAGCAGTTTATTACCTATTAAAATACAGATTTTTTGATTAAATTATTGAAAAGTCATATATGGAAGGTAAAATACAAATGCAGTTTAGTAAAATATCCAAATATAAATCAGACATAATATGCATTTTAATTATCGCTGTGTTATCTATATTTTTCCTACATAATATCATAGGAACTCAAAAATTAATGAATAATGGACACTATCTACATGAACAGACTCTTTTTAGCTATAATTATAAAGAGGCTTTAAAATATAAGACCTTGCCATTGTGGACACATTACTGGTACAGTGGGCAACCTTTTTATGGGGATCCGCAAGTATTTTTTTTGAATCTTACCCTAATTTTTATTTTGCTGTTTAAGAACATATTCTTAGCTATAAATTTATCAACATTGACTTATTTCTTTTTAAGCGGTTGTGGAGCATATTTGCTCTTAAAGTATATTACAAAAAATTCCTTTGCAGGACTTATTTCTGCAATTGTTTATATGTTTAATGGGCTTATTTATGATTTTATAAAATTAGGAAACCCTAGTATACTTGAGCCTTATTCACTAATCCCATTTATTTTTCTTTTCGTACTTAAAGCTGCAAAGTCAGTTAATTATATTCGTTATTCAATTTTTGCTGGTATTCTTTGTGCATTCCAGATATTCTCAGGGGGTATGATAATTTTTTTGTATACAATAACTTTGATAGGATTTTTTTTAGCTTATAACTTAATAGGTCCACAATTTATTTCTAATTTAAAAAGATCTTTTATTATTGGATTAGTAATTGTAATTATTTGCGCAGGATTATCGGCTATTAAACTTCTGCCGAACATTGACTTTATTGAAAATACTAATAGGGCTGCTAAATTGTCATTTAGGGAATATATTGGAGAAGACAAATTTGTTTTAAAGGATTTTTTCAAGATTATCGTAATAAATGGAGAATCTCAAAGCTTAGTAGTCAACATTGGAGTTGTTTCATTTTTTTTAGTTCTAGTGTCAATTACTCAATTCAGAAAAAGATTGGTTTTTTTCTCATTAACAATTATGGTATTCTCCATTATGCTTGCTTCTGGAGGATATTTGGCCTATTTATTTTACAAAATTCCTGCATTTTCACAAACACGCCATATAGCGCGTATTTTATTTTTATTTGTTGTTGGAGCAACAATATTAACTGGTTACGGCTTTGTACATTTTTCAAATTTGGTTAAGTCAAAGTTTAAATCAAATAAGCTTTACTTCTTAATCGCAATTATTATAATTGTTGTAATGTTGGCAGAGTTATTATTTATGAAAGAAATGCCAACAGGCTTTAATGTCCTAGAGCAACTGGAGAAAAATCAATTAGCTAATTATCTTAAAAAAGAAGTAGAGAAAGAAAAATTTAGGATTACTACTTTTGATGTCAAAGACTTGATATCTTTCTATGGCAGCAGCTATTATGCGCAATATGGCTTAGAGACTATAAGTGGAGGTGGAGGTATTTGGATCAATGATTACATACAATTTTTAGCTATAGCAAATAATTACAATCCGTCAAAATTGTATGGCATACTAAATGTAAAATATGTTACATCCACTAAAAAAGTAGATATTCCAGGGTTCAAATTATTACAAAAATTCGAAGAATGTGAACCGTGCAATGAGATAGGTTGGACTTATTGGATTGATGGTCCATATTTATATGTGAATGAAGAATTTTTGCCCAGATATTACACAGTTGATAATAGTATACTGATAGTAGGCGACAAAGTTGAGTCTACAAATTTAATGTACAGTTTGTTGTTAAATGATAATTTTAATCCAGAAACTACTGTGATAATTCAGGGCAAACAAAACATTAACCAATATGAGCTAGAAGTGTTAAAACAATTTGATATAATAATACTAACAAAAAATTCAGTTGATAGCAGTTCTATACCATTGCTAAAGGAGTACTCTAAACTTGGAGGCAAAATTTTACCAGATGTCACAGAAAATAAATTTGCAATTAGCAATGAGGAATTAAATAGTTTATTAAGCTCGTTAAAGGGCAATCTAACAAAGGCCGATATTAAATATTTTTCTCCTAATAAAATTATAGTATTGCCACAAAAACCAGGATTTTTAGTGTTAAGCGAGAAATTTTATATGTTTCCAGATTGGAAAGCTTCAGTAGGTGATGGGTATATAGATATTTTGCAGGCTAATGGTATTATTAGCAGTGTATATTTAAAAGAAAAAGACGAAGTTATTTTCACATACAGAATGAAGTCTTTTTTTGCAGGCTTAATTATTACTGTAATATCTGCCATAATAATATTTATATATCTGTTATTTTCCTATTCGAGTTCCTATGCAAAACAAAATAAAAGCAAAATTTTATGACGAGAAAATAGACTATGTTCCTTGTAATTTATGTGGTAGCAATAGTGAAGAGAGCCACATGGAAGTAAATGGTTTCAAAATAGTGAAATGTAAAAATTGCAATTTGATTTATGTAAATCCAAGATTAAAAGAAAAGGAGTTGCATAAAATATACAATAAGAAATACTATAAAAACTCTTCATTTGAGACTTATGAACCCTCTATTTATGGATATACGGAGTATTTAAAAGAGAAAAAATTTATTGTTGCTACTTTTCAAAAACGGTTAGAACAAATACAAAAATTTTCCAAGGTTGGACGCTTATTAGATATAGGATGTGCTTTTGGATTTTTTTTAGAGCCAGCAAGAAAAAATGGATGGGATGTGCAAGGCTTAGAAATATCAGAAATTGCTTATAACCATTCAAAAAATAAGCTAAAATTGCCTGTATTAAATAAGACATTAGAAGAAGCCAAATTTAAGAGCAATAGTTTTGAT
Organism: uncultured Methanosarcinales archaeon; assembly: GCA_964622655.1. GTDB lineage: Archaea > Nanobdellota > Nanobdellia > Woesearchaeales > GW2011-AR4. The sequence goes on along the minus strand of CAZUSQ010000002.1, from coordinate 10,708 downwards.
GTTGTTACGATGTTTGATGTTATTGAGCATTTATCTGACCCAAAAAAGGCGCTGAAGGAAGTCAGAAGAATCCTCAAACCAAATGGGTTGATTGTTATAACCACGCCAGACATAGGAAGTGTTGCGGCAAAAATTTTAGGAAAAAATTGGGAAGAAGTTAAAAGAGTGAGAGAACATATTTATTTCTTTTCTAAAGATACATTAAAAAGTATGCTTGAGTCTCTTAGTTTTAAAGTGTTGAGGATAGAAAGTGCAGGCAGGTACTTTTCAGTTGAATACGCCATAAAAAGAGGAAAACTTTATAATAAAGAAATATTTAATTTAATTGAAAAATTCTCAAATTGGCTTAATCTCAACAAAGCTTGGATATATGTGAATCCATATTACAAAATAACACTGTATGCTAGAAAAATTTAATATTGTATCTTATTTTTAATTTATGAAAAATGAATTTAGAAAAGCCATATCTATTATTTGTTTTTGGCATAATGTTATTTGTAGGTGTCTCAAATCTTTGGGGCTATAGATTGCAACATGAATTTCCTTATGGCTATCTTGCCTCTGACACTTTCCAGCAACAAACAAGAGCAGAAGGAATAAAAGATGCAGGTAATTATAAATATGAGCCTTTTTACATAGTCAAAGGTTATAAGGATGTAGTTGGTTATTATCCCTCTGTTCTTCACCATTTGGGTATAATTTTAAGTTTTGCAAGTGGTGTCCCTGTTTTCGACACCATCTATTTTATAGTTTTTTTAAATGGTATATTAGCAGCATTTGTGATGTACATAACAATTCGCAGTTACAATAAACAAATAGCCATACTTTCTTTGCCTTTATCAATTCTGATATTTTCAAATAAATCTTATATAGGTTTTCTTTGGGGTCATTGGGCATCTGTTACAGGGCAATTGTTTCTAATTTGCATATTTTGGGCTGTTAGCAGAGTAGACATTGAAAAAAGTAGTATTTTGCTTGGAATATTTTTTGGTGCGCTTGCACTCTCGCATACATCTGAATTAATATATGCTGTTGGATTTGTGTTTATTTATAGTGTTTGGTTATTGAGTAACAAGAAATTTGACTCAGTTTTTATAAAAAAAGTATTAATTGCTGGTGTTATCTCTGGAATAATTGTTATTTATAACTTGTTCATTTTTGTTAACAGCTTTATGGTTGTAAACCCATATCAGTTTGAAGTATCAAATGACTGGGGAGGAACACCAATTTTTTATTTGACTGATTTTAAACTACTTCTGATTTTTTTAGCAATTGGGGTTGCGACAAGTTTTTTTTTGGTAAAGCAAATTAGTACTCCAATTATTGCTGGAATCTATATGCTGCTTATAGGCTATACAAACTACATTGGCTTTGGGATAAGGGCATTTCAGCCAAGGTTTTTCTGGCCGATTTATTTTTCCTTTTTCCTAGGTTTAGGTTTATATACTTTAATTAAGTTTGTACCTACTAAATTTAAGTCTATTTCTGTCTTCAGTTTGGGTATTTTATTTACATTAGCTTTATCAAATTTGTTAGTAATACCTAGCTTGCCAACCTACAATAAAATTGTTTCATCAGGATTGATGGACACTTCGCATTGGCAAGCTTTCCAATGGTTAAGCCAAAATACTCCAAAGGACGCTAAGCTATATTTCTTTTATGGTGATATCTATACCCAAGATGCAATTTTAAGGAACTCAAAAAGATTTCATGCTTTGATTGTTCCAGAAGATTTTATTTCAGCCTTGCAAAACAGAACTGTTAAAAGAGTTTATTGGTCAGAAATACCAGGTGATCATGCTGCTGGTGCTCCATATTTCAAATCTTTTTTAAAAATTGGTTTGCATTTTAGAGAAAACACAAATCCGCTGCTTTTACAAGACTACCTAGATGTTTGCATTTTTGATTATTTTATATTTGATAAAGCCAGTAGGCAGCAAGTATTAGCGCAATATAATCTTTTTATAGCAAATGAAATGTTAAATAAAGGTGCACAAAAAGTTTTTGAAAATAATGCTGTCGTAATATTAAAAAACAACAAACAAGGAGCTGATTGCATTGAAGAAAGAATTTTTTGATTCCCTAAAAAAAGAGTTTCAGTATTTAGGTTTACTGTTTTTATTAATCTTAATAATATTTAAAATTGTATTTTTTAAAGAGAATTTAGTTGTTATATTTAGAATTATTTTATCTTTATTCTGGCTATTTGTTTTACCAGGTTACTTTATCATGCTTTATTGGAAGGAAAAGCTAGAGTTTATGGAAAGGTTCGTAATTGGTATTGTTTTAGCTGCAAGCATAATTGGAGTATTCAGCTATTACATTGGATTAATAGGTTTGAATATTAAGTATCATGCTATTTTATTGCCCTTAGCCGTTATACTTATTGGCTTTATCTTAACAATTAAGAAGTAATATTAGACTTTTTTGATTTTCTAACTATAATTAATGCAACTTCTATACTAATAAACACTAAAAATACAATAATAATTGCTATTCTGAAAGAGATTAAAAGTCCAAGAATATATACTAAGGAAGGGAATATTGTAAGTCCTAACAAAACAGAAAAAACAGATTTCTCATCCTCAGCAAGTTGGAAATTATTAAGAATAAGATAAAATGGAAGTGAAACAAAAATAACCCCTATAACAATTCTAATTCCTGTAATCCCAAATAACACAAATGAAAAAGCTAAGATTATTAATAGTGCGATTAACAGAAATACTATAAACTCTTTCGATTCATTGATTTTTAGGTTCAAGCTTATACACCTTTATATTGTTTTGATTGTACATTAAAGTATGATTAATTAAAACAGTTTTTTCAAATAATTGCAAATTATTCAATGATTCTCTATCATTTAAAGGGCCTAAAATTGTGTAGTCCAACATAATATACCAATTTGAAGATTCTGCAATATCTTCTTTGTTATCTAACAAATAATAAAATCTAGTTACATGTTGTGATACTGCTGCCATCCATCTTACCTTCTTAGCTGTTATAGATAGCAAATTATCAGGGGCATGCGGTATACCTAATACTGATATATTATACGAAGGTGGAACATTCTTAAGTACCCACTCAGCAGCTTGATACTCTTGTTCATTCAAAGTTCCAAAAAAATCATTATAAGTATTTTTATTCAGCATTTTTGAAGCACTTGCCATATTTATTGATAATGTAAGATAAACAAAAACTGCAACAATAGTGTATTTTAGATATATATTATATTTTGATGGGAGCTTTACAAAAGATCCAAGATAAACAGCTCCTATTGCAGTTAAAGGTGCAAATATATGGGCAGTAGCTGACAATGAGCGATGTAAAAATGCTGCTTTTCCTATAAGATCTCTATGAAGAACTAGGTAAAGACTTACAAGCCATGCTATCAAAAATAAATCTCTTTCTTCTCTTCTAAGCACCAAAAATACAATACCAAGTAGCAAAAATGGCAATGTCCATAAGCCATTCATTTCTCTAAAAGAAAAGTAGCTTGAAGGTACACTTCCAGCATAATCTTCTGGACTTAAGGACCATTTAAAAAGCCGCGATATTTCTACTTTTTTTATTTCTCTTTCAGAGCCTCTAGTAAATTGAGTAAATATATTAAAAGTTTGATAGGGGAAAAGCATGAATAACACTAAGAATATTATTGCTGCTATAGAAACATGTTTCCAATTAAAAACCAATTTTTTCTCCTTTATAGACAAAAATCCATAAAGCACTATTATGCCTAAAAAAGAGTTGAAAAAAACAAGCGGATGTATAAGCAGATTAATGCCCAAGAATAGAGCAGTAATGTAAAGGTAAAGTGGCTTACTCTCTTCCTTTGAAAAAGTAATAAAATACTTGTAAAAACAATATAATATTATAGGAACGAATGCATATGCAAATCTTTCAGGCCATTGTCCCCATAGATATGGCATAAAGTCTCTTGGTGAAAATATTAATAATAAGGAAGACAAAATTGCAGGCAAAAACCCAAACAAGGCATTTATAACAAAATAAACACTTATTATAATGAAAGTTGCCATGAAGGTATTAAGGAGGAATATTGGCACTACCCTTTCTCGCCCTATCACTTCTATAACTCCTAAGGAGGAATGGAATGTAGGAGGATACCATAAAATGTGTGGTTTGAACTTATTATCTGTACCATATCTTATATCTATATATGGTGGCAAGTAAAATATTGATTTATCATTGAATGCCATATAATCCCCAACCTCAAAGTGTGACATGGCATCGAATTCGCCATAAGGCAGTTTTCTTTCTTGATAAGGCTGGGACCAGAAATAAATACCGAAAAGATATACTGCTAAAAATATTAGTGTCTGAATGCATTTTTTACTTAATTTCATAGCTGTACGTCAAATAAACGACTTTATAAATATTTGTCTATCTTTAAAATTGCTGAAGAATTGGTTTTAAATAAAACGCAAAAGTTACTTTATTAGTATAATCATCAATAATTTTGGCATCACAAACTTTTCAATAATATTATCAAGCTTTAACCCTATTCTGGTATTTATCAATGGAGGAGGTATAAATCCAAATTTTTTAATTTTAACTTTAAAGTTCTTAGTATATTTCTTAAATCTTTTTCGTGTTAGATTTAAGTATCCCTTTTCATACCTCCATTCCGATTTTCCAGTAAGAATGTGAAGATAGTATAGTATATTGTAGGGATTTGGTTCTATAAAAGCCATTGTGCCATTTTTTTTTAATAGTTTTTTTACTTCGTTAAGAAAAAATGGTATATCAACATGATGAAGTATATTAAACCCTATAACATAATCAAACTTATAATTTAAAATAGATATATCTTCAATAATTTTTACATTCTTAAATGATTTAAAAAATCTTTTGTTAATCTTGGTGTAATATTTGTTAATGTCTATTATTGTAAGATTGTATCCTTCCTTAGCTAAATTTAATGTAAACCTTCCGAGACCGCAACCCACCTCAATTATTTTATCTTCTTTTTTAATTCCAGATTCTGTTATCAGTTTTTGAATGACTTTATGTGTATAATTATTTATAACTGGCTTATACATATCCATATTTTTTATATAATATTCTTCCATGTCCATAATAAACGCCTCTGTCCAGACATTAGAGAGTTGGTGCACTTAAAGATTTTTCCAATATGCAGTGCTCACACCTCCAAAACTGAAGAAATAAACAAATACTTAAACTTTTTTAAAAAGAAAAAATAAATTCTAAAGAACTGGTTTTACATCAAGTATGAAAATCTGATGCCTTAATGGATAGTAAAATGGTCTTCTAAAAGGTATGATTATTACATCAAACCCTAATTGATAGAAAAAAATAATCCATTCCCTTTCTGTCTTGTGAGTGAAATTCTTAGGCATACTTGGTCTGTTTGTAGCAACTTCAAGAAAATAAGACATTAAGTCTTTTGCGTCTTCCAAGATTATTATTTGTTTTTTTGCTATCCTTCTTGCCTCATTAAGATAATTTATTTGCTCCTTTATTGTAAAATGATGTAAGGCATCTATAAAAGTTACATAATCGAATGACTTATCTTTGAACATCGGCAGTTTTGGCTCTTTGATGATAATATGCTCCTATTATTTTTTCTTGTCTGATTCAGATGAGTATTCAAATCATTAATAACAAATGGGTTTTCTATCTAATTATAAAAAACATTTATAAACTGCATATTTTTTACATTTATAATGATTTTTGAAGAAGATAAATCTAGTGAAAAATTGGGGGAAAGAATCGGTTATATATTTAGTTATTTTGCCTTTACAACAATATTGTTTTTAATAATGATATTGCTAAAAAAAATTCCTAAGAATTGGACTTATTTACACATGATGGTAATAGTACTTGCAATTGCTTTTATTGGCGCATTATTAAAAAGGACTTTAAAATGAGTTTAAAACAATTTATTAAAGGCTTTAAGAAAGGAATTGAGAACTTTGGATATAATATAGCTTTGATAATTAATACTGCATTATTATTAGTTGTATATTTTACAGGTGTAGGATTAACTTCTATAATTGCTAAATTAATTGGGAAGCATTTTTTAGAAACAAAATTGTCTAAAAAAAATACATACTGGTCTGACTTAAACTTAAAAAAGAAAAATATCAAAGAATACTATAGGCAATTTTGAGGTTAACATGTACATTTTAGGAATAAGCTGTTTTTATCATGATGCATCAGCTGCTTTATTGAAAGATGGTGCTATAGTAGCTGCAGCAGAAGAAGAAAGATTTACAAGAAAAAAGCATGACATCTCTTTTCCAATAAATGCTATACAATATTGTTTAGAAAGCCAGAACATAACTATTAACGACATTAACTACATAGGATTTTATGAGAAACCCATGTTGAAATTTGAGAGGGTTTTGTCACAGCATTTGGAAACATTTCCTAAAAGTTTTAAGACTTTCTTGAGTTCTATCCCATCTTGGATTAATGAGAAATTAAGGGTTCCTAGCATAATCAAGAAGAAATTAAAGTACAATAGGGGTATCTTCTTTGTAGAGCACCATCTTGCGCATGCTGCAAGTGCTTTTTTAATGAGTCCTTTTAAAAAATCTGCGATATTGACTATTGATGGTGTTGGGGAATGGACAACAACAGCTTTTGGAATTGGAGAAGGTAATAATATACATCTGCTAAAAGAGATAAAATTCCCTAGCTCCATTGGTTTGCTATATTCTACAATTACAGCTTACCTTGGCTTTAGCGTAAATAATTCGGAATACAAAGTAATGGGACTAAGCCCATACGGTTTGATGGAAAAAGAAAAAAATTCTTATTATAATAAACTGAAAAAGATCATAGACATTAAAGAAGATGGCAGTTATCGATTGGATATGAGTTATTTTATATATCATTATGCTGATAGGATGCCTTCAAAAAAAATATGCAATCTGTTAGGAGGTCCTATAAGAAAACCAGGGTCGGAATTAACGAAGAGGCATAAAGATATTGCTGCAGCATTGCAGATGATACTTGAGGAAGTTATGACAAGAATATTAAATCACATACATAAAGTTACAAAATTAGATAATATTGTTCTTGCAGGAGGAGTTGCTTTAAATAGTGTTTACAATGGTAAGATACTACAAAAAACTCCATTCAAAAACATTTGGATTCAGCCTGATGCTGGAGATGGAGGAACAAGTATTGGTGTTGCCTCTTACATTTATCATACTATATTGGGGCACAAAAGAAATTTTGTTCTGAGAAATGTTTATCTTGGGCCGGAGTTCTCTACAAAAGAAATAAGATTATTTTTGGATAAGAACAATATCAAATACTCAGAATTTAAAGACGAAAGAGAATTAATAAAAACAACAGCAAAGCTCATTTATGAAGACAATGTTGTTGGATGGTTCCAAGGAAGAATGGAACTTGGACCAAGGGCATTAGGTACTAGGAGTATACTTTCTAATGCCTGCAACCCTAAAATGCGGGATATTTTAAATCTAAAAGTTAAGCACAGAGAAAAATTCAGACCTTTTGCGCCTGTTGTATGCAAGGACGATGCACTAAAGTACTTTGATTGTGACAAGCCACTCCCTGAGCCAACAGATTTTATGTTGGTGGTATATCAGATTAAAAAGCGATGGCATAAGAGAATACCTGCTGTAACTCATGTGGATGGTAGTGGAAGGCTACAAACAATAAGTAGACATCAAAATCCATTATACTATGATTTAATTAAAGAATTTGGTAAATTATCAGGGATACCTATCCTAATAAATACCTCATTTAACATAAGAGGAGAGCCGATTATTTGTACGCCTTATGACGCTTATAAGTGTATGATGGGCACTGGAATTGATTATTTAATAATGGACAAATTTATAATAAAAAGGGAGGACAATCCTCAAGATATTTGGGATAGTGAAAAGTATGCAAAGGAAGATTAGAATAATCAAGTTTTTGGCTATTTTATTTATTATATTCTTTGTATTAGGAGTTATTATGTCTTTTATAATAGATGTCAATTTTACTAACAAATTTGTTGGAAAGGGCAATACTGCTTCAGAAGAGCGTCTTAAAACTAGGCTCGAAATTTTTCAAAATCAGATATTTTATTTAAGCATTTTTTTTGGATTAATTGGAGTTTTAATGCTTTTATTTTCAAAAAAAATTACAAGAATATTAAGTAAAAGAAAAGAGTTATTTGTTAATATCTTCTTACTGCTTATTTTTTTAATGTTTTTAATGCTTATCATGGAATTAGTTTTAAGGATTTTCTTTTCTCAACAGATATACTCTGAGCATGGGTTTGGACCTGGTGGAACAAGGTTTCATAAAAATATGAAGTTCAATTCATTGGGTTATCGCGATGTTGAGCATAGCATGGATAAAGCTGATAAATTTAGAATTATTGTTATAGGTGATTCTTATACTGTTGGGTATGGAATAAATAACCTTGAAGATGTGTATACAAGGGTATTGCAAAAAAGACTGAATGAAGCCTATGGAGAAAATAAATTTGAGATTATTTCATTAGCTGAGGGAGGTTATTCAACAATAGACGAAGTAAGGATCTTAAAAGACATTGGATTGAACATGAGCCCAGACTTAATTGTATTAGGTTATCATGCAAATGATGCTGAAGGCCCTGGCTCGATGATAGGGTTTGAAAAGCTGTTTTTCCACCATTATTTAATTCCTTATGAATTGGGATATTTTCTTTACAGACATTCATTTGCATATTATTTTTTGGAAAGCAGATTAAAAAATTTATTGAGAAGCTTTGAGTTGGAAAGTGAAACTTACGAAGAGTATATTCGTCATTTATACTCTGACTCCAACCCATTCAAAGAACATAGTAAATATTTAAGGGAGTTCATAAAAACTGGCAAAGATAGAGGTATTCCAGTGATAATAATAAATTTTCCTGTAACTTCAGATTTTAATAACTATCCATTTTATTATGTTAATGAGCATGTAAAGAGCGTAGCTTTATTAAATGGTGCAGATTATATTGACCTTTTGCCTTATTTTGCACAATATGGTCCTGAGAGGCTGAGGGTAAGCTTTTTGGATGCTCATATGAATGAATTAGGGCATAAAATTACTGCAGATATCATCTTTAAAGAAATTCAGGCTAAGAAATTGATTAAAAATGCCAAAAAATAGGTCACTATTAGTTGAGCTCTGGGATTTTTTAAAAGTTAGAAAAGCATGGTGGCTTACTCCAATAATTATAATGCTAATACTAGTTGGAGTATTAATTATATTCGGACAAAGTAGTACATTGTCACCATTTATATACGCACTTTTTTAAATAAAAAGCTTTAAAATAGCTTGTAGATTATTCTATAAAATGAATATATTAATAATAAAACTTGGTGCAATTGGAGATGTTATCAGAACTACTTCTATTCTTTCAGGTTTAAAAACTAAATATAAAAACTGCAAAATAGATTGGGTTACTAAAAAAGAATCTTTTGATATTTTGAAAAATAATAAATTAATCAATAAAATTTATATCCTTAATAAAAATTTGAAAAATAAAATAAACAAAGAATACAATTTATTAATAAATTTAGATGATGAATACACTGCATGTAAATTGGCAACAATAATTAATTCTAAAAAAATTATAGGAGCGTATTTAAGCAATAACAAAAAAACTTATACAAAAAATTCTGCCTTGTGGTTTGATATGGGTTTGCTTTCAAAATTTGGAAAGCAAAAAGCTGATTTCTTAAAAGCCAAAAACAAAAAAACTTATCAAGAGATTATGTATAAGATTCTTAATTTGAAATATAGGAAACAAGAGCCAATATTAATCTTAGAAAAAAAATCTTTAAATTTTGCAGAAAGATTTGCAAAAAAATATAATATCAAGAAAACAAACTTAGTTATCGGCATTAACACAGGAGCAGGAGGCAGATGGAAGGACAAAAAATTAAGCATAGAGAATACAGTTGAATTGATTAATAAATTAAACAAAAATATTGAAAAATCAAAAATAATTCTTTTTGGCGGTCCTGAAGAAGAAGAAAGAAACAAGAAAATAAAAGAATTAATAAGAACAAATATTATAGATGCTGGTTGCAGTAATTCCTTAATGGAATTTGCTTCTTTAGTAAATTTATGTAATGTGCTTCTAACAAGTGACAGTTTGGCTTTGCATATTGGGATTGCTTTGAAGAAAAAGATTGTAGTGTTTTTTTACGTCACTAGTGCAACAGAGATCGAATTATATGGTAGGGGGATAAAAATAATAGGAAAAGGGAAAGACTATTGTTCCTATAAACCTAAATGTGACTATCCTCCAAAATGGGATACTAATGAGATTATTGAAGCTGTCAAGTTTTTACTCTAAAAAATCTGTAATAAAAGAATGTCACTAAGCCAACTGCAAGAACTGCAATCAAAGAAACTATTTTGACCTCTCTTATAGCCTTTGGATTGGAAAACACTTTTGTTACGGCTCCTGAAATAGCACTTAAACCGCTTTTTGATGCTGTTTGATTTGATTCTGGTGTGGTTTTAGTAGTCTCTGAAGTTGTCTCTTGTTTTGTTTCTTCTGATGCTGCAAATCCAGTTGCAGTGGCAACTTTAACTTCACAAGGCTGGCTTGTTGTAGGCGACTTTTCCTGTGATGGACATTCTGTACCAGATACGTGCTGCGGTACTTTTGCAAATTCACATTGCCTAGTTTGTACGCTATTTATGCATTCTGACCATTCGCCAC
>CAZUSQ010000001.1:5426-36115 GCA_964622655.1 uncultured Methanosarcinales archaeon | reverse complement strand
TATTTATTCCTCTAGTTATTCTTGAGATTATTTTAATGTTCAAGGCTGCTGAGAAGTTATAAAAATTTTTTAGTTTTCTCGCCCCCTTAAATTAGCGTTGGCAAAAATTTGAGTGCGAAGCGTAATCATTAAACTTTCAGTTCACATTGAAGGGATTATACGAAAGGGTCACCGTAAAGAATTTTTGGGATATCTGTAGCAGAGCGGAATTTTTATTGTAAACTTCTTTTTATAAATTTTAGAATTATAGTCGACAAAAAGTATTTCTGCTAAATGCAGAATACTTAGCAAATCAAAAAGTGAATATAACAAACGTTTTATGAACTTTTTAATTATTTTCTTATATAAAATTCCACGAAAAACTCAAATTTCAGTAACCTTTTTAAATTGCTTAAGCATACCATCTCTAAGGACGGCCATAGGGGCTTGGTTCTACCCGTTCCCATCCCGAAAGTAAAGTGCATATGCATTTTAGCGGGTACACGGAAGTCAAGCAAGCCTCCGTTTCCAGTCGTACTGCACTTAAGTGCGGGAGCCTGGAAAAGCTGTCCACCTTAAATTTTCTCTAAATCTTTTTTAGTATGGATATGAATTTCTTTCTCACTGCTTAAATGTCCATTAAGCAAACCTTTCTCTGCTAATTCTGGAAATACCTTAAATTCCAAGCTAGCGCCAGAATACTCAAAAATTTGCGGCTCTGTAACAAAAATAGGAGAAAAGACAAGATAAATATCAAACTTTTTTGGTTTTTGAGTAAAAGTCAGCACTTTATTACCTTCAACTTTTACAGTTCCTTTTTCGCTAGGTTTTGGAGATGTTGTAAGCATTATTGTTGCAACAGCATTTTGCTTTATATGGTCGTTCCAAAGTTCTTCGATATTTATTTTGCTGAAAATTATATCACCATAAACAACTAAAAAATTGGCATTAACCCTTCCTTTCAATAGCCTTAAAGAATCTGCGGTGCCATTTGACGATTTTTCCTCGATATAATTTATCTTCACTCCATAATTTGCGCCATCTTTCAGCATTTCAAACAATTTTGTCAATAGGTTGTGCCTTGCAACAATAAATATTGTTTTAAAATTATTCTCCCTCAGTTTTTTTAAGGCTAATTCAATGACAGCATTATTCTTTATTTTTGCAGTTGGCCTGTAAACCCATTTCGAAATTTTCAAATGCTCTTCATTCCCACCAAGCAGAATTACAGCAGTTTTATTCTCTCCTAAAGCATTTTTGACAAGATGCTCTATTGCTTGACTTCTATTCCTTATATAGATATTATCTATAATTGAATCTATGTCTTGCAAAGTTTTTTTGTTTATAGTTATCGAAATCTTTTCTTTCATATTGGTAGTATAAAGTAGGATAATGGTAAGATATTTAAATAAGTTTCTGTTTTCAAAGGCTATGAGGATAGCAATTGCAGGAGCTGGCTATGTCGGTTTAGTTACAGGAACGTGCTTTGCAGAGCTCGGAAATGATGTTACATGTGTTGACATCGATGAAGAAAAAATAAAAAAACTTAACAATAATATTATTCCAATATACGAGCCTGAATTGGAAGAGTTAGTTATAAGAAATAAGAAACATGGCAGACTAAACTTTACAACAGATTTGAAAAAAGTAATAAAAGAGTCTGAAATAATATTTATCTGCGTTGGGACCCCTCCAAAGAGTAATGGAGAAGCTGATTTAAGCTACGTAGAAAATGTAGCAAGGACAATTGCAGAGGTAATGGACTCCTATAAGCTAATAGTAGAGAAGAGCACTGTGCCAGTAGAAACTGGCGAAAAAGTTGCTAAAATAATAAGAGCATACAACACTCATAAGGTTGACTTTGATATTGTAAGCAACCCTGAGTTTTTGAGAGAGGGGAGCGCTGTAAATGATTTTATGCATCCAGATAGAATAGTAGTAGGATGTGAGAGCAAGAAAGCAAAGCAAATAATACAAAAACTATATGAACCATTAAAAGCGCCAATAATATTTACAGATATAAAAAGTGCAGAAATTATAAAGCACGCATCAAACTCTTTCTTAGCAACAAAAATTTCCTTTATAAATGCAATAGCAAATATTTGTGAATTAGCTGGCGCAGATGTTGAAAAGGTAGCAGATGGAATAGGGTACGATAAGCGCATTGGAAGAGCTTTTCTAAATGCTGGCATAGGCTATGGCGGCTTTTGTTTTCCAAAAGATGCAGAAGCTTTTATAAGAATATCAGAAAAGCTAGGCTATGATTTTAAATTACTCAGCACTGTGCAGGAAATAAATTACCACCAAAGAAAACATTTCATAAAAAAGATAGAAAAAGCACTAGGGATTGTCAAAAATAAAACAATCGGCATTTTAGGCTTAGCATTTAAGCCAAATACAGACGATATGAGGTTTGCGCCATCAATTGATATAATAACAGAATTGCAAAAAGAAGGAGCAAAAATAAAGGCTTATGATCCACAAGCAATGGAGAAAGCAAAACAAATTCTAAAAAATGTGATTTATTGCAATACACCATATGAAGTCGCAAAATATGCAGATGCTTTAGTTATAATAACAGAATGGAATGAATTTAAAGAATTGGATTTAAAAAGGATAAAATCTTTAATGAGACACGCTTTAATAATTGATGGAAGAAATATCTACAATCAAGATGAAGTTAAAAGAGAAGGTTTTACTTACCTAAGCATTGGAAGAAAAGAGGTAGTTTAGATGGATGCAATAATACTTGCAGCAGGCTATGCAACTAGGCTTTATCCTCTAACAGAAAATACACCTAAATCATTGCTTAATGTAGCTGGAAAGCCCATAATAGAATACATAATTAAAAAATTAGAAGAAATAGCATTGATTAATAAAATCTATGTTGTGACAAATGATAAATTTAAGAATAATTTTAAAAAATGGCTAAATGAATTTGATGCAGAAAAACCCATAGAAATAATAAATGATGGCACTAAAAGTAATCAAGACAGACTAGGAGCTTTAGGAGATATATATTATACCATAAATCTAAAAAACCTTGATAATGACATCATCATTATTGCAGGTGACAATCTCTTTGAGTTATCTTTGGCAGATGTTGTCAACTTCTTCAAAAAAAGAAAATCAAATGTTATTGTACTTCATGATGTAGAGGATTTTGAATTGGCAAGGCATTATGGAGTTGTTGAAGTCGAAAATAATATTGTCGTAAATTTTGAGGAAAAACCGATTGCTCCAAAATCGACTTTGGCTTCAACTGGTATTTACTTGTTCACTAAAAAGACACTTGAATTAATTAAAAAATACATTGCTCAAGGCAACAACACCGATAAAGCAGGAAAATTTATTGAATGGCTTCACAAAAGGGATAAAGTACACTCTTATGTGACAGATAAAAAATGGTATGATATTGGAAGTCTTGAACAACTTGAAAAGGCAAACAAATATTACAAACAAAAATGAAGACAATTTTGGTAACAGGAGGAGCTGGCTTTATAGGTAGCCATTTATGTGAATTTCTTTTAGATAAAGTAATTGCCATGGACAATCTTATAACAGGCAACTTAAAAAATATAGAGCATTTGAGAAACAATAAGAATTTCACATATATCAATCACAATGTGAGTGAACATATTGTCATAAATGAAAAATTGGACTTTGTTTTGCATTTTGCAAGCCCAGCAAGCCCTGTAGACTATCAAAAAAGACCTATACAGACACTTAAAGTAGGAAGTCTAGGAACTCATAACACACTTGGTTTAGCCCTTGCAAAAAAGGCAAAATACATGCTTGCTTCTACATCTGAAGTTTACGGTGACCCATTAGTCAATCCACAGCCAGAGAGCTATTTTGGAAATGTAAATCCAATTGGCTTAAGAGGCTGTTATGATGAAGCTAAGCGTTTTGCAGAAGCACTAACAATGGCTTATCACAGAATTCATAAAATAGATACAAAAATTGTAAGAATTTTTAACACATATGGACCAAGAATGAGAAAAGACGATGGAAGAGCAGTTCCTAACTTCATAAATCAGGCATCAAAAAACAAGTCTATAACTGTTTATGGAAATGGCAAACAAACAAGAAGCTTTTGCTATATAAGTGATTTGATAGAAGGTGTATACAAACTGATGATATCAAAAATAAATGAGCCAGTAAATCTAGGTAATCCAGAAGAACACACGATACTTGAATTAGCTGAATTAATAAAGAAAATAACAAAAAGTAAAAGCAAAATTGTATTTAAACCATTGCCTACAGACGATCCACATGTAAGATGTCCTAATATAACAAAAGCAAAGAAAGAACTGAAATGGAACCCTAAAGTTGAGTTAGGTGAAGGTATCAAAAAACTATTGAGTGGTTGAGAAATAATTGAAACTCATGCCTTTAATCGACATAAATTTTATAAATCACCCTAATATCAGCCATTTCAAATGAATAGGAAGCAACCAATAAGTAGGGTGGTTTATAGCCCTATAGTAGCAGATTTATTTCATTACGGTCATCTACAGTCATTGAAATTTGCAAATTCTCAAGAGACTTTCACATTTGTTGTGTTCTGACTGATAAGGCATTCAACAACTATTTATTGGTAAAAAGGCGCCTATAGTAATTTTCTGCAGCCCTTCCCCTATACTGAACAACGAATGATATAACTTGCATCAGGATAACTGCAATGCTGTATATTACCAAAAACCAATAAAATAAAGCATAATTTTGCACAAAGCTATAATTCTTATTTATCAATTCTATTATAGAAATTATCGTCAAATTGACATTTGTCGGCACAGCCCACAGATATTTAAATCTGTCATACATATCACTCAATTTTTTACCAATATCGCTGCCTTGTAAATTAATCTTATTTGAACTTCTTTTAGAGTTCTGTTTTAGATGCTTTGGTGTGTTATCGCTTAATCTGCTCATAATTATGGAAGAGAACATTGTTGGCATTATTATTGACTTCGAGAATATAGAGCATATAAAGCCAAATATTAACACCGATTTCCAGCCTGTCTGCAAAAATATTCCAAAAGCCAGAGGGAAAAATATAAGATGAGAGACCAGATGATGGTACACCTCCTCTAAATGCAATCCAACAAGGCTTGATTTTTTCCTATATCTGGCAATTCCACCATCAACACAATCAAGTAAATTAGTAAATTGAATAATTAACATTCCAATAAATATATACTCAATTTTTCCTAAAAACAAAAATATAGAACCCAAAATCACTAAGAAAAATTCAAAAATAGTGACTTGATTAGGAGTTACTGGCGTGTGCAAAAGCAACCAAGTCACATAAATAGAAACTTTGCTGACATATTTATTATACCAAGCCCTGTAAACATACTGGCGCTCATAACATATTTTCCACAATTCTTTAATAGACTCGACCATTTTTCGATGCTATAAGGTTATAATATAAATTATTTACTAAACTGCATGCTTTAATTTTTGCTAGTCATTTCTTATAACTTTCATTAGTAATTCTTTATCTTCTTTGTTAAAAGCTTTTATTGTGAACAAAATAACAGCATAAGATATAGCACCTACTATAAATCCCAGAAATAAGTCTGAGATATTAATTATTATCAAAGTCATTAAAATAGATGCTATAATTGGTTTAATAGAAGATTCTATAAAGTTTATCTTGAAGCTATGTTTTATTATAAAATAGGAATACATTACAAGAAATAAAATTTCAGAAATTATCGTAGCTATAGATAGCCCTATAAATCCAAATTTTGGTATGAGCAATATGTTCAATATTACGTATATTGTAGCTACTGTGCCTTGACTGAAAACCCTTGAGCCCTGCTTATCTATCGCTGATAGTACTGTTCCAGATGTGATATTTATAAATCTCAATACAACCATCCAACTGAGTATTTTAAGCGGGGTTATTGAAGCTACATAATTGGACTCGTACAATAAGAGTATTATATTTCTAGCATAAGTAAAAATCCCCAAAGAAATTGGAAGACCCAGTATCAACATGTACTGGAATGATTTTCTGTATACAAATTTAAGTAAAGACTTATCTGTAATAAAGTATCTAGAAAAAACAGGAAAAACGGCATTGGAGAACATTAAAGGAATATACACAATACCAAAAAGTAGATTAAAGGCTGCTGTATAAACTCCAACTTCGTCAGAACCTTTGAAGTTTTGTAATAGTACTATGCCAATGTAAAGAAGTGAAGCAAAAATAAGCGACAGACAAAAAAATATGGATTTTCTAATAATATGCCTTATAAATTCTATGTTGAATCTTATTGAGATATTTGCAAAATTTTTAATATAAAGTATTAAAGAAATAACGAGCACAAACACCTCAGTAATTGAAAACATCAATGTCACAATAATAAGATTTGCATTATAAACTATAGAAATAAATATAAGGGCTGATAATACAACCATACGCAAAACTTTTATTGTAGAATCATAATACATCCTCTCAAATGCTCTAAAAACAGAATAAAATAGATCTGTAAAAGATTGTAGCACAGCGAATAAAACCATTAAATAGGTTATTATTTTAATATCTTTTGTATAATTTACTAAATTAAGATAAAGAAATGTAGCAACGAATGTCAATCCTGAAAGAAAAATTTTGATTGTCAATACATTTGAAATATATTTCTCAACTTCCTTTTTATTTCTACTAATCTCTCGCACTAATAAAGTATTAAATCCAAAGTCAGCAATTATAATAACTATAAATGAGAATGCCAGTGCAAATCCAAATTTTCCAAACTCAGATTTTCCAAATATCCTAGCTATATAAATAAAAATAAGGAGTTGTATAATTTTTGAAATCACTTCAGATGCAGTTAAACTCAAAAAATTGCTAGTTATCCTTCTTGCTGTTCCCATATTTTATAATCAATTTGTTTAATTTTATTGCCAAATACTCCCATGTAAGCTTTTTTAATATTTTGCTGTAATCAGCTTTTTTTGGGCTTATTAATTTAGACATAATCTTTTTACTTAAATCAATTGCATCATCTGGTTTGCATAGGCTGTTGTCATATTTTTTTAATAATAATGACTTATCGCCTATGCTTGATGCCACAATAGGAACTTTACATGCCATATACTCAACTAACTTATAGGGAAAAGAGTACTCTGTGAAATCATTTTTCGGATCCGGGATAACAGCAACATCACTTGCATTTATTGCTACTACAACTTGATCCCTTTTTGGCAAAGCTTCAAACAACACATTCTTATGCTTTATGCTTATATCTCTATCAATTTGTCCGCTTACAAGCAAGTAGGAATTTGGATAAACATTCTTTACTTTATCAAAAGCAGCTAGGAGAATATCAAAACCTTTTAATTTTGTGATATGTCCTATATAAACAATCATCTTTGCATCTAGAGGCAATCTCAATTTTTTTCTACATTTTATTTTGTCCAGCGGTTTGAATAATTTTTTTTCAATTCCATTTTGTATTACATAAGTTGGCTTTTTTCTAAATTTTTTAATTCTTTTTTTTAAAGTTTCACTCACACAAATGACAATATCAGCTCTTTTAGTTATGTATTTATCAATTATGCTTACCAATGGCACCTTATATTCAGTGTAAACATTAAAGCTATCTTGCAAGTCATATAGCAATTTGATTTTATGTTTTCTTGAGTAAAAATAGCCTATAATACCCAAAATAGGACTCGTTGAAGCAACTAGAATATCATATTTTTTTTTGTTTAAAAGCAAGTTTAATTTTTTAAAATATGCATTAAATTTACTTAAACTAAATGGCTCAACATAATAATTAATATTATTTTTTTTAATTTTTTTTGATTCAAACTTTTTATAGTCCAAGCAAAGAAAATCGATATCATGCCCAAATTCTTTAAGCTGCTCAAATAATCTTATTTGCCTACCAAAATTTTGCATAACTAAATCTTTATTTGTACCAAATCTCTTCATCAAAACCAGAATTTTCATATTATTTTTTAAAAAAGATTTTATACCATGCTATGGTCTCTTTCAACCCTTTATCTAAGCTATATATTGGTTGCCATTTAAGAACTTTTTTTGCTTTATTTATGGATAGGTATTGTCTATCAATTTCATGTTTTGCTTCTCCTAACACTTTAGGCTTTATATTATCTTTACTCATAAACTTTATGATTTTGTTATATAGATTCAAAACACTAATTGGCTTACCAGTCCCAAAATTAAATGCCTCTCCTTTTACGTTCTTCCTATTTAAATTTGCGGCTAGAACTAAATAAGCATTAACAGAGTCTTTAATGTACATATAATCCCTTTCTGGAGTGCCGTCACTTCTTATAATTAACTGTTTGTTATACAAAACAGAGCGTATTGTGTCTGGTACTAGTCTGCTGAAATTAAGGTCGGCTCCACCATAAGTATTGGCATTCCTAGTTACCGAAACTGGCAATCCATAAGTTTTGAAATACGATCTTGCTAAAATATCAGCACAAGCTTTTGATGAGTCATATGGATAAAGCCCACTCAGAGGGGACTCTTCTGTATAAGGCAACTTTTTCTGTACACCATAGGCTTTGTCGCTAGACGCAACAACAATACCTTTTATAAATTTACTAAGCCTTGCAGCTTCTAGGATATTCCAAGTACCTTTAATGTTAGATTCAAAAGTAGATAATGGAGACAAATTTGCAGTGCCTACAATTGCTTGGGCAGCTAAATGAAAACACATACTAATCTCGTATTCTTCCATAATCCTGTTGCAAACATCAAAATTGATTAAGTCGCCATGTATAATGTTAATTTTTTCCCTTAAGCCAAATACATCAATATTATTGTATTTTTTGATATCCCTAACAATAGTAAATACATTCGCTCCTTTTCCAATTAGTTCTTTGGCTACCCAGCTTCCAATAAACCCATCAGCTCCTGTGACTAGCACAGGTAAATCTTTCCAGTTCATTTTCCTGTCCAAGGCATTTTGCCGTTGGCAAACATATCATTAAGTTCTACAACATCCTTCAAAGTATTCATCGATTTCCAGAATCCTTTATGATAGAAGGCAGCTATCATTTTTTTCTTGGCTAGTTCTTCGAAAGTCTCTTTTTCAAGGTCGTAGCCTTTTTTAATATAGTCAAAAATTTTTTGGTTGAAGACATAAAAGCCGCCATTCATTAGATGATTGAGTTTTGGCTTTTCTTTGAATCTTGTTACTTCACATTTTTTGTTTATTTCCATTATTCCAAATGGTGATATTAGTTCTACAGCAGTCAAAGTCACTATTTTTTTATTTTTGTGATGAAATTCCAAAAGAGCATCAAGATCAACATTGCTTAAGTCATCACCATAGGTAACAAAAAAATTGTCATTATTAATATGATTTTTTATTTTCATTATTCTTTCAGCCTTATTCGAGTCAATTCCTGTATTAACAAACCTTATATTGTACGAGTCTTCATTCTCAAAAAATTCTTTAATTTTTTCTCCTTTATAACCTAAGCATAGAATAAAATCCTTATGTCCATAATACCCGTACAAATCCATTATATGCGACAGTACAGGCTTACCACCTACTTCTATCAAAGGCTTTGGTATCTGTTCAGTATACTCATTAAGCCTTGTACCTTTACCCCCGCACAAAACAACAACCTGCATAATTTTTAAGGAAGTTCGGCTATTTAAAAATATTATGAATTTTTTAATATTTAATAAATCTGCTTGCGCAATGCTTAAGAATAGCAAATATACCCTCAATAAAGAATAATATGAAAATATGCATATTATGTACATCATATCCTAGAACAAAAGAAGATTACTGGGTGCCATTTATGCACTCATGGTCAAGGGAATTGGCAAGAACTGAAGATGTTAGTGTTATCACTTCAGGAAGTGCAAATACAAAAAATTTTGAGATAAGAGACAATATTAAAATATATCGCTTTAATTATTTCTATCCAAAAAATTTGCAAAGACTTACATACAGTGGAGGGATGAAGGAAAGCTTTAAGCAAGAACTTTTAGCAAAAATACAAGCACCCTTTTTCACATTAGCATTCTTTTTGAAATCATTAAAAATAGCAAGGAAATGTGATTTAATAAATGCCCACTGGGTTTTGTCAGGATTAGTGGCATTACCAATAAAGATTCTTTATAAAAAACCTATAGTATTAACAGAACACGGAGGCGGCTTAAGGGGCTTGCCCAAATGGCTGAATAAATTTGTTCTTAAGAGAATGGATGCAGTAACATCAGCGCATTACGATATAATAGAAGAGATAAAGAAAATGAATGTAACTAATGTTGTTGATATAAAGAATTTTCTGGATGAAGAAAAATTTCTACGAAAACATAATATAAAATCAATAAAAAAAGAAATTAAAATAAAAAATGAGTTTGTTGTAACTTTTATAGGAAGATTTGAAGAGTTAAAAGATCCACTAACTTTTGTTAATTCTGTGCCTTATGCAATTAAATCTAAAAAAAATGTTAAATTTGTAATAATTGGGGATGGTCATTTAAAGAAAGAAATTGAAGATCAAATCAAAAAATTTGGCATTGAAAAATATATTATCATGCCAGGCCCAACACCAAATGTTGACAAATTTCTCGCAATATCTGACATTTTTGTGGCATGCAGCGCTATCGAAAATTGCTTTAGTACAACAATATTGGAAGCAATGCTTTCAAAAGTACCATGCATCATAACAAAGGCTGGAATGACAGAAAAATTTTTTATTCACAAAAAAGATGGTTATCTTGTTGAAAAAAAGAATCCGGAATTACTGGGTGAATCTATTGCCAAACTATTAAAAGATAAAAATCTTAGGAAAAAACTTTCTGAAAATGGGATGAAGTTTTTAGACAGGTACGGATTTAGAAACAAAATTATAAGAGAAAAAATAATGAAAGTGTTTAATAATATTTATAAAAACCTAGGCTCATAGTTAATTTTATATTTTCTTCTCAATGCATTCATAACCTGCTGCATAGTTTTTACTTCAAACCCATCTTGTGTAATGAAAAATTCTTGTATTTGTTTGCCCCATTTCTTAAAGGTGGTTGGGTGTGTAAGAACAATTATAAGTCCATTAGTTTTTCTTCCTATCTCAATAATATCTTTGTAAATCTTTTTTATATTATCCCCTTTGTTTTTGTATAAATTGATAAATTCTATTTCTGGAAGATGTGGAAACTCAATCATGCCTAAAGTTGTAAGAAATGGTTTAAACATGCTTAATTTTGTCCAATTGTCATAGCTCGAGTCTGCTTTAAAATAATCCTTAACTAGCCTTAAATCGGGCAAGTGGTATTGGTGAGCTCTCATAATTTCTGTTTTTTTCCCTATTAAATTGTCTATGAGCCTTTTTTCCTCAATTACTTTGCTTAAACTATTGCCTATGAAGTTTGCATGGTATTGAAAATCCCATTTAGAATGGGCATTTATCCATTTTTTTGAAGGATGTGACATTGCAAGAAGAAACATTGTAGATTTAATTCCATATTTTTTTTCCAAATCTATGATATTATCAATATTTGGTTCATAGCCTTCGTCTATGTCATGACTAAAAATCATTGTCGGTTCATCTAGTTTAAGTGTATTCTTGTGATAGTCTAAAAATTTTGTTTTTGCATATTTTTTTCTCAATCTTCTTATAGAAGCTGCCAAAAGATAGTGAAAGTATTTCATTTTAAGAATTTCTTTATAGATTTTGCAACTAGACTTATCTCTTCTTCTTTAAGTTCAGGGTACATAGGGAGTGATAAAATTTCATTAGCATATTGCTCAGCAATTGGAAAACTCCCCTTTTTATAGTTAAGATGTGAGTAGGCTTCCTGAAGATGTATTGGAGTTGGGTAATGTATTCCTGTTTGGATATTGTTTGAACTTAAATGCTCAATTAATTTTTGCCTGTTTTTTACTCTTATTACGTATAAATGATAAACATGCTTGTTATAATCTTTTTCTATAGGAATTGCCGCATCACAATCTTTCAACATTTCATCATAAATTTTAGCATTTTTTCTTCTCATTTCTATCCATCTATTGAGATGATTTAATTTAACTCTTAAAATAGCAGCTTGAATTTCATCAAATCTGTAGTTGTAACCTATGTATTTATGGACATGCCTTCTTATCTGTCCATGATCTCTATACATTCTTACAATCTCGTTAACTTCCTTCTCGTTTGTCACAATAGAACCACCTTCTCCATATGCACCAAGGTTCTTTGGTGGATAGAAACTAAAGCAACCTATCTCTGATATAGGGACTTTTTTTCTGTAATGTTCTGCACCATGGGCTTGGCATGCATCTTCAATAACAGTTATATTATGCTTTTTGGCTATTTCCATTATCTGTTTCATATCAGCTGGCTGACCGTAGAGATGCACAGGAATAACAGCTTTTGTCTTTGGAGTTATTGCATTTTCAAGCTTTTTTGGATCCATATTGCATGTTTCAGTATCTATGTCAACTAGCTTTGGAGTAGCTCCTGTGTAGGATATTGCTTCACATGTTGCTATGAATGTATTTGGAGTTGTTATTACCTCATCACCTTCTTTAATACCCTTAGCTAACAATGCAAGGTGAAGAGCAGATGTCCCTGAATTTAATCCAACTGCATATTTCGCATTGCAGAAATCCGCAAATTCCTTTTCAAAATTCCTTAGATGTTCTCCTAAAATAAAAGTTGTGGATCCTACGACTTCGTGAACCGCATTATCTATCTCGTCCTTTATTGAATTGTATTGTGCCTTCAAATCAACAAATTTTATCATTTTATCAATCTTTTACTTTGCCAATAATCTTAGCAGGACTCCCTACAACAATAGAATCAGGTGGAACATCCTTTGTTACAACAGAACCTGCACCTATTATTGAATTTTTTCCTATTGTTATTCCACATATAATAGTTGCATTAGCCCCTATGCTTGCTCTTTTCTTTACTAATGTTTTTATTATTTTCCAGTCTTTTTCTGTTTTAACACTTCCATCTTTGTTAGTGGCTCTAGGCAACTTGTCATTTGTAAAGCACGCATGTGGTCCAATAAAAACTTCGTCTTCAATTTTGACGCCTTCAGGTATAAAGGCAAACGCTTCTATTTTGCAATTTTTGCCAATTCTAACATTTTTTTGAATTTCAACAAAAGAGGCTATTTTTGTATTATTGCCTATTTCACAACCATACAAATTAACCAATTCTTTATGGTATATCTTTACGTTATCGCCGAGTTTAACATCTTTACTAATCATTTTTTATAATAACTTTATTGCCGTTATCTTTTAATGATTTTTGCGCAGCCTCAATAACTTTTACAATCCTTAATCCAGAATAACCATCTGTTAAAGGCTTTTTGTTGCTCTTTATGCAATTCACAAAATGTCCTGCCATAACATTTAATGGCTCTTTATTTTCTATCTTTGGCATATGAATATCTCCTGACCTGTAAGTCAAAACCCATTCCTCATAAGTATCGTAATAAGGTTGTTTTGGTATGCTGTTTTTTTCTATTGTAACCCCTTTGTCATATATTCTTATTTTTTCTTCTTGTAAAGTGTCATCAAAAACTAGCATCTTTTTATTGCCTACAATTGTCGTTCTTCTAATTTTACAAGGATCAAGCCACGACACATGCATATTGGCCATTATTTTATTTCTAAATGTCAAACTCAAATGCGCATCATCTTCAATACCTTCTCTGATATAGGACTCACCAAACGCCCTTACAGTCAATGGCATTTCATCAAGATAGTAAAGTAACATTGAAATATCATGCGGTGCCAAATCCCAGATGACATTGACCTTTTTTTGGAATAAGCCTAAATTAACCCTTATCATGTCAATTGTGAATATTTTACCTAACTCATTGTTTTTTATCATCTCTTTTATTTTTCTTACAGGAGCACTATATTCAAATGTATGATCAACCATCAAAACTTTGTTGTTTTTTTCCGCTATTTTTATAAGTCCAATTGCATCTTCAGAATTGTTTGTAATAGGCTTTTCAACTAAAACATGCTTATCTGCATTTAAGGCGTCTTTAGCAATTTTATAATGAGTTTCTACAGGAGTAGCAATTATTATAGCATCCACCTCTTTTTTATCGAGTATTTCATTGTAATCCTTTGTAACTAACATTTTTGGATATATACTTTTAATATGGCTTAGCCTATTCTCGTCTATATCTGCACAATAAACCACCTCTGCTCCTGCAATGCTGTTAAAGTTTCTTATTAAATTTGGTCCCCAATAACCACACCCAATAATACCAAATTTCATGTTGCAAGGTAGGAATATTCTATTTAAAAAGATATGTATTGACAACTATCTCCTAAGAATCAATATCAAAAAAATATTTTAAAAATGCTATATACAACATTCGGTAATGTATTTTTTGTTTTATTGTTATTGTAGTATCCTAACATGTAAATTAGACTTCATTTTTTAGCAACCATTATGTATATGCAAGGATCGACCTCTGCTGACAAATCATCTATTTTTTTTAACCCTAAGTTATATAATATTAAAAATAGCTTTTGCGGCACAAAAGAAATAAATTGTATTATGCTATTTTTCTTTATCTTTTTAAAACCTGCTTTTGCATCTATTTTATTTCCCTTAATTCTCTCTAATAACACATATAAAAAAATTGATATATATTTAGCAATAAGCTGGCTTATTATTGACAACATACCTCCAACAGGCTTTATGTAGACAACTTTAAAGCCGCTATTTTCGGCCATAAGCCTTAAACTATATTTTGTGTATCTAAAAAAATCATAAGGCTGCTCATGCAGTCCATACTGACACGGGGTTGTTATAATTAAATAAGAATTCTTTTTAAGTACCCTGTACATCTCATAAAACATTTTTTGAGGCTCTTTGACATGCTCAAGAACACTTGTGGTTATTATTGTGTCAAAACTTCCATTTTTGAATGCTATTTGTGTCCCAGAAGAAAAGACATCAATTTCTTTGTTTAGATGTGAGGTTGATGGGACATCAATCCCAACATATTTTTTAATTTTATCCTTAAAAACATATAAAAAAGGCTTCTCACCACAACCCACATCAAGAAGCTTTCCTTTTGCATATTTGCTTGCATTCAAAACAGAGTTTAATTGCAATGTTGCTAATATGTAACTGTGTGTCTCTTTCCAATCTATGCTAAACTTTTTTGTTTTTTCATTAAAAATAACACCACTATGCTTAATCATTTTATTTTCTGTTCATATCAGCAAGAAATCCAAATATTATAATTTGCAATCCAATGCTTAGGATTAAGATATCAAGCATTATCAAAGCAAAATGCCCAACAATACCGGTTGTAAAATGTAGATATATCAGATAAAGTCCAATAAAAAAACCCAAACCAAAAATAAGAGTTCCAAGAATCCCAAAAAATTTTAATGGCTCGTAGTCTCTATAAATTCTTATTATGTTAATCCAAGCCTTAATGGCATATCCAAAAGTATTTGTTATTAATCTACTTGTTCCATGTCTTTTTGCAAAGTAAATTGGGACCTCTTTTATCTTTAATCTTTGCTTCATAGCCCTAATAATCTGCTCTTGAGTGTATGTGTGATTTGATGTTATCGGTATACTTTTAGCAACCTCTTTTGTAAAAGCCCTGAAACCAGTTTGGGCATCTGATATTTGTAAACCTGTTATTTGGGATACTACTTTTGAAAAGGCTATATTACCAAGCCTTTTAATTAATTGCATTTCTTCTATTTTTCCTTTAAATCTGCTCCCTAATACAAGGTCATAGCCTTTTTTGATTTCTTCTATCAATTTTGGTATGTCTTTTGGTTTATATTGAGAGTCTGCATCTATATGAACTATAACATCTGGTTTAAGCTCAAGTGATTTTGATACCTCTGTTTTGAATGTATCAGCTAATCCATAGTTTTTTGGATGAGAGTAAACAATAGCACCAGATTTTTTTGCAATCTCTGCTGTCCTATCTTTGCTGCCATCATCAATTACTAGAATTTTATAGTTATATTTATTTGATGTCATTACTTTCTTAACATTAGTTATAACCTCTCTAATGCTTTTTTCTTCGTTAAATGCCGGAATAGTTACAACAATTTTCATATTTCTGGCTAATAGTGATATATTTAAATATATTACTGATTTTCTAAATCTATTAGAATTAAAATGACATCTGTAAAATATTCAAAATCACAACTAATTATTATTACTTTGCTTCTTTTTTCTATTATTGTGCAGGGCGTGTGGAGTGCACTACACAATTCTACCGTATGGGACGAATTATTTTTTATTGGGGAAGGAAAAGCAATTTTCAGCACAGGCAATATAAGGCGTATGGTGGCATCAGACCATCCACCCCTGTCTTACTACATAAATAGCATACCATTGATACCCTTAAAATTCGATGAGAAAATATGGCAGAATGACAAGGCTTGGGAAATCGGAAAAGAAGTTTTATTTGAATCCAGCTATGATCCTAAATTTATTTTATTCATATCAAGAATACCATTTGTTTTGCTCTCGGTTATACTTGCCTTTTTTATACTTAAGTGGGCAACTGAACTTTATGGCAAAAAAAGTGGCATTGTTGCCTTACTTCTTTATTCGTTTAATCCAGCGATTATAGGTTATTCTAGTTTAGCAGTTGCAGACTTTACTGTCGCTATGATGATTTTTATAGCCACCTATTATTTCTGGCGCCTCATCAAGAAACCGTCTAAGAAGAATCTTTTATTGGCTGGCATTTTTTTTGGCCTTGCCCAGCTTTCAAAAATAACTGCAATAATGTTATATCCTTTGTTTATAGTTATTGGAGCTATAGCTGTGTACGAAAAGGAGAGTAATCTAAAATCAAAAACTCTAGTCAAAAATCTTTTAGTTATATTCATTATCGGTTTTGTTTTAATATGGGCATTCCATATGTTCCAGTTTGGAACAATTAAAGGCAGTCTAGTTCCAGTGTATTATTCGGAAAAAGCAAGAGAGGAACTAAGCAAAATACCAATCATTTCGGATTATTTGCTCTTTATATATGATAAGGTTCCATTGCCAGCGTCCACTTATGTAGGTATGATTGGGCACATCTTTTACGCATCAACACAAGACAAAACTGGTTTTATGCTTGGAGAAATTGTCGACAATCAAGTGTGGTATTATGGCATCCTTACCTTCATCATAAAAACGAATTTTTCATTTTTATTGATGCTTATCTTACTTTTATTTTTGCATAAAAAATTGCCAAAAAAGGATTTTATAACAAATGCGTCTCTTATACTTCCAATAATTTTTATATTTATAATATTCTCTATTACAAGCAAAACATCTGGTATAAACCATATATTGACAATATACCCCTTTCTTTCAGTCTTAGCAAGCAACATAGTTAATGCTCCAGCCAATATAAAAGGAAAAAATATATTCAATGCAGCAATACCCATCTTACTTATTTCCTATGCAGTTTCCACAATTTTAATTGCCCCATATTATCTTTCTTATATAAACATCTTGGGCGGAGGGCCAAATAATGCATACAAGATAGTAGTCGGCTCAAATATAGACCAAGGCCAGGACTTATTTGGGCTAAAAAAATTCATGGAAAAAAATAAAATTGATAAAATCAAATTAAGCTACTGGGGCTCTATAGACCCTAGATACTACGGCATTTCTTATGAATACTTGCCTTCCCCTTACTTCCAGCCATGGCAAAATAACTATACATCTGTTGTTATTTCACCACCTAATGTATCTGAAGACTGTTCTAAGAGAAAGGGCTTGATAGCAATCAGCATAACCAACCTTCAAAACGCGCATCTGCTCAATAGAACATGTTATAATTGGCTTAAAAAATACGAGCCTATAGAGAAAATTGGTTATTCTATATTTGTTTATAATATAGAATGATTCTAATACCACTTCTTTTTATTTGTTGCTATTAATACTTTCTTAGTTATCTTCTGTGGCTTGCCGGTCTTTAACCGAAATATCTATCAAGTAATGACAATAGTTACATTTATACGTATCAATTTTGGGATCGTTATGTTCTATCTTTTCCATCAGTTGTTTGCAGAAATTACATCTCATTTTACTTTAGATTAAATGTATTATTTTTTATCAAATGTATGGAGAATAAATCGGTATATAAAACTTATTGAATTATTAGATATCAAGTAACAACGTAAATTTTGAGTTTTTAAGTCTCGTAAGCTCAGAATTTTTATTTGAAGCAAAACCACAATATAGTTCTCAGTTGCATAGGTATTAGAATAATCGAAATGTTTTTAAATGTAAATCAAAATACTAGGGTATTGTAGGCTTTGACTTTATTTTAAACGGAGAGAAGGCATATTATTGTGTTTAATTCCACAAGAGATATTCAAATTATTCAGAGAATATATACAAATATAAAGAAGACACTTTAGATAAAATTGTAGTAAAAAGAGGATTTGGCATTCCTCCCAAGCATAAATACTCGAAATCCTGCCTAAATTTTTATGACAAACGAAACCAAAAAAGAGTCTCCGGAAGGGAAACTGAAACTATTAGTAATAAACGAGACCCAAGAGTCTCATGAAGAAAGAGTGAAACTGTTGGAGACAGACGGAACTCATGAGTTTCCAGAAGAAAAACCAAAACTGTCGGCAATAAAGGAAACCATAATCGAAACCCAAGAATTAAAGCCGAAGCTATCAGTAATAATACCCACCTATAATCGTGAAAACACTATCGAGAAATGTCTGGATGCGGTTTTTAATTCTTATTTTAAGGATTTTGAGATTATAGTTGTTGATGACTGTTCTACTGATTCAACGCTTGAAAAGCTAAAGAAGTACGAGTGTAGGGTAATAGAGCTAAAGCGCAATAGAGGGGTTGCGAATGCAAGAAATGTAGGCGCTAAGCATGCAAAAGCAGACCTTCTCGTTTTTGTAGATTCCGATTTGATGGTCTACAAAAACACATTCTCAAAAATGCTAGAAGTTTACGAATCTGGCCAAGATATCAAGGTTGTAGGCGCTGTTGAATCTGGAAAATGCTTTTCCCCGAAATTTTCTGACAATTTCTGCACATTGAAGATATGCTATGACTATAAATGGAAAAAGGGCGTGAAATTTGTAGATAATTATTCCGCATTTAATTCCGAATGCGGCTTGATAGAAAAGAAAGTATTTGAAGAAGTTGGAGGTTTTAACACTAAATACAAAGGTGCTGGCGTGGAAGAATATGATACTGGATATGAAATTATCCGGCATGGTTATAAAAATTATATCGCTCCTGACATTTTATGCGACCATGTTCCCAAACCACTGAAAAACAGGGCAATCAAACTATTTCACAGAACCGCCACATATGTCCCGCTATTTCTGAAGAAAAAAAGCTTTGAAGCAACAGGCGGAACAGGCACACTTTTTGAATGCACGATGTCCATCCTTTCTTTATCAATTCTGGTTACACTGCCTTTATTGCTATCCTCTAGGTTTTTTGTAGTTCCAGTCTCGCTCTCTGCTCTTTATGTCATATCCAATTTAAAATTTTTATTTTGGATGGCGAAGAGGGCAGGAATATTGAGTTTCTTTCCGACTATTTTCGCATCAATGGTTTTGCATACTTCAATGGGTCTAGGCATTATTTTTGGGTTTTCAAAGTTAATAACATCGCAGTTTAATGACCTATTAAATACTATGATTTATTCAACAAGGATATTCACATCAAGGTTGCCTTATGTTGATTTGTTTGTTACTTCAAAATGTAATCTTAAATGTAAACATTGTTTTTATATGGAAAATCTGAATAAGCCAAACAAAGAATTAACACTTGAAGAAATACAAAAAGTTTCAAAAAATTTGGATAAAATATATTATCTTACAATGACAGGTGGAGAGCCAACCATAAGGAACGATATTGTTGAAATAGTCAAGACATTTTACCA
The DNA here is from genome assembly GCA_964622655.1 of uncultured Methanosarcinales archaeon. Taxonomy (GTDB): domain Archaea; phylum Nanobdellota; class Nanobdellia; order Woesearchaeales; family GW2011-AR4. The sequence goes on along the minus strand of CAZUSQ010000001.1, from coordinate 16,239 downwards.
TAATAATGATGTTAAAATAATGGGCTTTCATTCAAATGGGCTTAACCCAAAAAGACTAAAACAGATTACAGAAGATATACTTGACTCTTGTCCAAATATGGCCTTTAGTGTTTTAATATCTTTGGACGGATTTAAGGAAACGCACAATAACATCAGGGTATCAAATCAGAGTTACGACAATGTTATAGAATCTGTAGAGGCTCTAAAAGAGTTTATGGACAGGCCTAACTTTGATATTACACTCGGCACTACAATTATGGATCACAATAAGAATGATATACTAGCCCTAAATGATTTTGTGAAAAATAAGCTGGGCGTAAAACATGATATCTCTTATTTAAGAGGCAGACCCAAAGATACACTGGGAAAAGGCGGCATTCTGGAAAAGTATAAAGAATTCTCTAATAAAATTAAAAATGAAAGGCATCCGTACCCCTCTTCAAGATTGAAAGACTTCCTTGTATCTGCAGCAAAGGATGTAGTGATAAAAGTAGAGGAAGAACACAAAAGTGTAGTTCCCTGTCAGGCAATAAAAAAGTCTGTGGTAATAAGTGAAGAAGGAGATATTTATCCCTGCGAAGTACTCCATAAAAATTTAGGCAATGTAAGGGACTACGATTATGATGTAAATAAAATACTGGCTAAATCTGAATCCAGAAATCTTCAAAAATGGATCTGGGATAATAAATGCCATTGCACTTGGGAATGCATCATCCCCCTAAACATAATTACGAGCTGGAAAGGATACATGCTACTATTTAAAAAAAGTATGATGGCATTAAAGAATAAAGAACGACACACTCCAAAAATTTCCAAATTTTTGTCAACGACATAAAATAATTTGATGCATTAGATATAAAAAACTATAATTATTGTCTTCCCTCTATTTTTGGCTTTTTAAATATTTTCTTGAAAATATCTAAATTCTCTTTTGTAAAAACATATGAGAAAATTGGTTCTGGTGCATTAACGTTTGATAAATAATGTGGTGCGAATTGTTTGATGCTGAAAATAAATTTTTATTATCTCAATAACTGTAAATAATACCAATCCTATACTCACCAATTTTAGCCAAAAATTTAGTTCTTTTGCCTCTCAATTCTCAATCAATTCTTTTGCTTTTTGCAAACCTTCAATATATAAATCATTTTCAGGATTTTGAGGTAATTTATGTATTTCTCCATCAATCTTTTTAAGCAGTTCTTGTCTAAAATATTTAATGCCATCAACTTTGGCCCTATCACATCCAAAACACATATGTGCTTCAAGCATATGATTAGGCTTCCGAAAACAAGTATGATTCCCGCAATTCTGACATAATACTTGACAATGTTCTGCATTCATTTTTTCGAGCTACTCGATATTTGTTGACTATAGAAAATAAATCTGATTTTATATAAAACTATTTATTTTTTTTCCACATCTTATCCTCTTCTATAAACTTCTTTTCCCAGATCCACTGGCTGCCATTTGCCTTAAACCACTCAATAGTCTTTTTCAACCCTTCCTTTAGCTCAACTTTTGGTTTCCAACCAGTGAGTTTACGCATTTTAGAGTAGTCAGCCTGTAATCTTTCAACATCAAGAGGCCTCAGCCTGTCTTTGTCAATTTCTATTTCTATCGATTTGTGCCCCATTAATGAACCAATCAATTTCGCTAGTTCTTTTACACTCCAATCCTGGCCTGAGCCCATATTAAATACCTCACCAACAGCTTCCTCGCGTTTCATAAGTTCTATTGCTCCGGTTGCAGAATCAGTAACATATGTAATGTCTCTGCGTGCATTTATATTGCCTAGCCTAATTTTATTCCCTTTTGATAGCTGTGTTATCATTTCAGGAACCACATATGGTTGGGTTAGCCGTGGTCCATAGACATTAAATTGTCTAAGTATAACTACCGGTATTTTCTGCTCATGGTGCAGGGTAAAACATAACCTGTCAGCAGCAAGCTTGCTTACGGCATAAGTAGAAAGTGGAAAAGTCGGATGATTTTCGTCAATAGGAACATACTGGGAAGTCCCATAAACTTCGGATGTTGAATATTGCAGTATTCTTTTTATGCCGGCTTCTTTTGAAGCAAGCATTACGTTAAGAACTCCGCCTGCATCTACGTCAAAAAATTCCCTAGGTCTTTCATAGCAGTCAGGGATGTAAGGGAAAGCAGCAAGATTAAATAAGTAATCAATGCTGTTTTTTTTAAAAATTTTGTGAAGATCATTATCCCTGATATCGCCATTAATGATTTTGATTTGGTTCTTAATTTCAGTTAAGTTTACCATATCTCCGCTAGAGAAATTATCAAAAACAATGATATTAGCTTTTTCCTTAAGCAGTTCTCTTACTAGCGCAGAGCCTATAAAGCCTGCACCACCTGCTACTAATACATTTTTGTCTTGAAAATTCATTAAATGTCCCTCCTCAACGGCTTAGCAAAGTATATAAATATTTATGCTATGTTCTATTAGGTTTATACAATTTTTGGATGTGGTATGGGTATAATAAATTTTCCCCCATTTTTTCTAAATTCTTTTAGGTTTTTAATGATTTCATCAGCAAAATTCCACGCAAGCAGAAGTGCATAACCTGGTTTGTCTTCCAGCAGAGTACTATCTGGCACTACAGGTATGTGCATCCCTGGCGAATAAAGCCCAAACTTAATTTTAGCCTTCTCTGTTAAGTAATCTAGAATATCAGCATCTATTTTGCAATAATTAAGCAAAGTATTCCCTTTTGCCGGAGCACTTACACCAACAATGCGCTTGCCTCTTTTCTTCAATTTAACAAGAAGATGAAGAAGCCTTTTTTTCTGTTCTCTCACATCCATTGCAAATTTTCTTAGTCTTGCAATTGAATGGATTTTCTTTATTTTTTCAAGGCTTAAAAGTCTTTTCACATTGGGAAAAATTTTTTGCTTGTTTTTTCTGCAAATAAAAACCCTAATGGAGCCACCATGAATATTCACTCTTTCAACATCAAACACATCCATGTCTAAGTTTTTGAAAAATGCTACGAGTGGCCTAACAGATATGTAGCTCAAGTGCTCATGGTAGATTGTGTCGTATTCCAGATTGTCAAGAAGGTCAACAAGATAGGGCACTTCAATAATAAATATCCCATCCTCTTTTAATATAGCATCAACAGCTTTGACAATATCATAAACATTGTCAATATGTGCGAAGACGTTTGTGCCTGTTACAATGTCTGCTAATCCCTTGCTTTGTCTTATTCTTTTAGCAACTTTTGTGTTAAAGTATTTAGCCCAAGTTTCTATGCCGTTCTTATTTGCAATTTCAGCCATGTTTGTAGCAGGATCTACGCCTAACACCTTCATACCCTGACTCTTAAAGCCCGATAATAAAACCCCAACATTACTGCCAATGTCAACTACAAACGAATTCTTGGAAAGCTTAAATCTGGTGCAAATATCTTTGCTCATTTTTATAAAATGTTCCCTTCCAGTTCTTGTTGTAGAAGATTCATATGGGTAATTTTTCCTGTAAAGCACCTCTGGTGAAACCACATCACCAAGCTGGACCAAACCACATTTGTGGCATATGCAAACATCTAAAGGAAAGTGAGGCTCTGGTTCGTTTAACTGATATTTTCTCAAAAATCCATCAGCTAGTGGTGTAAAACCCAAATCTAAGAATTTCTCAAGGTTTTTGCTTTTGCACATGCGGCACTCTTCTAGTTTCCATATTTCTTTTCTAGTCATGTTCTAAACCTTCCTAGCAATGCAAAATAAAGACACGCCAACTGGAAAATCTACAAACTTAATTAAAATCCTTTCTATTGACATTATAAATTTCAGAATCTCATTAACTAAAAAATTTTCCTTTTTTATGTCCGTCTTACGATTCCAATTGAAAACCAAGCTTAATTTCCTTATCAGGAGCACAAAAGGAAAAAGAAAAAAATTATAGTAACTTAATTTCTCAATCTCAAAGCCAGCTGACTCCAGTTTATCTTTTATCTCATTAGTACCATATCTTGTTCTTGCATGAGATGCAAAGTCATGCCTGCCTAAAAGAAGCTTGCATGCCGAATCAGTAATGAAAATTCTCCCATCTTTCTTGCAGACTCTTGCTAGCTCTTTAAGCACTTTCAAGTCGTCTTTAATATTTTTGTGGTAAAGCACATCAAAACATCCAATAATATCAAAATAATTTGATCTGAATGGTAAAGAGTTTGCAAAGCCTTTTTTCACGTTTTTAAGTCCTCTCAGTTTGCAGAATTTAATTGCATATTCAGATGAATCTATGCCGTATGCTGTTCCATATTTGCCGAAATCACTCAATATGATACCAGTTCCACAGCCTATGTCCAGTACCCTCCTATCTTTATTATAGTTATTATAGTACTTCTTTAAAAATGAAAAAATCAGCTTTCTTTTGCTGATAAACCACCAATGCGACTCTTCTAGCTCATACATCTTTTTATATTCTTTGATTTCCATTTTGTAAGCTATTTTTTGATTAAAAAAAGCTTTGAGTAGTAATTCAATGCTTTCTGTATATATCCTCTAAGGATTGTGCTACAAATTTCAAATCCTTTTTGGTAATGTTAATGCTACATGGCAAATACAACCCCTTTCGCTCGAGCGCCTCGCTAACCGGAAAATTGCCTATAGTTTTGAAAGGAGGCTGCTTGTGCATTCCTGTGAAGAAAAATCTTGTATCAATACCCCTCTTGAAAAGTAATTCCTTTACCTTGTCCCTAGAAACGCCAAAATTATCCTCAATTAAAATACCATACATCCAATATACATTTCTTACGTTTTCTGCTTCGTATGGAAGAGTGATACATGGTATTTTTTCTAATAATTCATTGTATTCCTTTGCAATTTCTCTTTTTCTCTTAATTGTATCTTCTATATATTCCAACTGCGCCAAGCCTATAGCAGCCTGTATGTTTGTCATTGCGTACTTGAATCCTATCTCTCTGTGAAAATATCTTCTTTCAGGGTCCATGCAGAAATTCCTTAGCCACTGTGCGCGCTCATACAGCTTTTTGTCATTTGTAACAATCATGCCGCCTTCGCCTGTAGTTACAACTTTGTTAGTATAAAAGCTAAATGCATTAATCTGTCCAAAGCTGCCAGCTTTCTTCCCCTTGTAAAGGGCTCCATGAGCTTCTGCTGCATCCTCTATTACATATAAGTCATACCTCCTTGCTATTCTCAAAATTGGATCCATGTCACATGGATGACCATATATATGGACAGGTAGTATCGCTTTAGTTCTTTTTGTTATTTTTTCTTCAATTTTTTTTGGATTTATTGTCCAAGTCTTTGGCTCAGCGTCCACAAAAATAGGCTTAGCTCCTTGGTAGGCAATAGCCAAAGCAGGCGCAATCATGGTAAAGTCTGGGATAATAACCTCATCTCCTTTCCCAATCTTCAATGTCGCAGCAGCCAAATGCAAAGCGCTTGTGCCGCTTGTCACGGCAACACCATACTTGACTCCGCAATAAGATGCAAAAGCCTCTTCAAATTTGTAGTTGTATTTGCCAAAAGAAGATATCCAGTTTGATTTCAAGCAATCCATAACATATTTCTTTTCATTACCTTTTAAAACTGGCTCATAGACAGGTATCATTTTATTAAACTTACATGTCTATCCGATGTGTGTCTTTTTCATATCCACCATTACCTCTTTGCTTATCGGTAAATACAAGGAGTGTTGTCTTCTCTATAGCTTTTACTGAATGGCTTACCATAGAAGGAATAGTAACAATGTCGCCTGCTTTCATTATGATTCTCTTAGACTTAGAGTCATTTCTCGAAGCATCTTTAAGCGTCAATTCAATTTTTCCAGATACAATGTATGTAGTTTGCTTTGCTTTTTTGTGGTAGTGGCTTCCTCTGATGCTACCAGGCTTGGAAGTAAGCATACCAATATGCTTTATTGTCCCCTTGTCCACAAGGTCAAAAATTGCACCACGCTCATCCTCAAATACAGGCTTAACTGTTTTTTTAATGATTGTCTTCATCTCAAAAACCCTTTTTCAGTATCTACACATTTTTGGACTACAATTCAGTTTATAAATATTCTGCTATTGAAGAGACACTAGTAAAAAGATTTAAAATAAGTTAAAATATCAACCAACAAATTAAAAAGCAATTAGAATTAATGCAGTAATTTAATGAAATGAAACGCAAAGTATCTATCATTTTACCTACTTTCAATGAAAAAGAAAATATTGAGGAGTTAATTAAGCAAATATACTCTAGCTGTGGTAAAGAGCTGTTTGAGGTGATAGTTGTTGATGATAATAGTCCAGATGGCACATGGAAGATAGTAAAAAGCCTTCAAAAGCATTATAAGTCTCTGCATTTATTCAAGAGGGTAAATGAAATGGGATTGCCTTCAGCAATATGGGCTGGAGTGAAAATGGCAAAAGGCAATATTGTTGTGTGGCTGGATTGTGACCTCTCACATCCACCACAGATTATTCCAAAATTGGTTCAGTACATTCCACGATATGATGTTGTTGTCGCCTCTCGATATGTTAGCGAAGGCAGAGACAATAGGTCATTTATTCGTGTAGTGTCCAGCAGAATGATAAATATTCTCGCAAATATTATCTTGAATCTAAAAGTTAAAGATGTAACCTCTGGTTTTTATGCTGTAAAAATGAATGTTCTTAATGATGTTAAATTAATGCAAATAGGTTATGCCGAATATTGCATACGCTTCACATATGAGTCGCTAAAAAAAGGTTTTAGGTTTAAAGAGGTTGGTTACACATTTACAGATCGTAAAAAAGGAATTTCAAAAACTGATGAAGATTTTATCAAATTTCTTCACAATGGCTACCTATGTGGAAAGGAAATCATCAAATTAAGAATGGAAAAATAATACATTATTTTTATCTTCTGTATATTTTACTAAATTATAAAAATAATAAATTATTTAAATTAACTACTGTATTTAAAAGTTAATATGGAATTTTTGTCTATAATTTTATTCTTTTTGTACACTTGGAGTTTTGGCTTTGGTGTATGTAGATTTGTGAAAGAATCTGAAAACAGCATAGAAAAAAATTTAATGAGAATAGGCGTAGGGTTAGGAATTTTTATTTTTTTGGGTTTTGTTTTTAACTTACTGCGCATACCTCTAGATTGGCGAATTTTTTTATTTTTATCTATTTTGTTGCTTATATTTTACTTCGTTAAGAATTATAAAAATATAATTAATAAAAAACCAAGAATAAGTATTTCAAAATCCAATATAAACATACTAGTAATGCTGCTCCTATTCTCGGCTACTTTCTACATATACCACAAAGGAGCTTTTATATATCCATTTTTGGAGGATGATGACTCTTGGAGCCATGCACTGAGTGTGAAGTACATCTCAGTTGAAAAAACAGTCTTTAAAACAACTTCTGTCAGTTTTCACTATTTAGATCCGTATCCGCCAGCCTATGACATGCTTTTTGGTATCCTGCATCAGACAAATAACTCAATTTACTGGACTTTAAAATTTTTTAACACATTAATAATATCTTTGAGCATTATCTTCTTTTATTTTTTTGTAAAAGAATTCACAGGGAATAGAAATAAGGCATTGTTTTCTACATTTGCTTTGGCATCAGTTCCAGCTTATTTAAGTCATTTTATTTGGTCATTGGCTTTAACAGTTCCATTGTATTTTGTATCGTTCTATTGTGCAGAAAGAATAAAATACGACAAAAAATGGGCTTTTGTAGCAGCACCTTGTATTATGGTTACACTTACTTCATCTCCTTCTCATAGCGCTTATTTCGGATTTTTTTTCATTTTATATTTAGTAACTAAAATGATTCTGCAACGAAAACTTTTGTTTTACGAAGCATTGGCAGGAATTGTAGGTGTGTTATTGTCGTTTATATTATGGTGGATACCAATGTTTCTGAAATACGGCTTTATTAAGACTTTAGTAGGTTTGGGGATTGAGGTAGGCACAAAAGAAGTTCTTAGCATTTATGGAACTGCTGATAGAATATATAATTTGAATGACTTTGTTTGGGCTAAAGAAGTAAACATGATAAACAATCCAATTGGAATAGGATTTATACTTTCAATTTTGCTTATAGTATCTCTTGTGCCAATTTATCATTACCTTTTTAAAATTTCATTTAAAATAAAAGAAAAATCAAATATCAAATTTTATATAATTACTCTTGCTGAAATTATTTCAATAATTTTATTGCTTACAGGACTATTTCTCTTTTTGAATTCAAATAAATTTGATACTAGAAACATTGAACAAGTTAAAATGCTAAAGCAACACATGAAGCTTACTTTACCATATATTTTCTTTTCGATATTAATTTTGATATCAATAACATTTTATTTATCAAGAATTATTGTTGAAGATTACAGATGGGTTATAATATCCTTAACATTGTTGTTATTTACATTTTATGCTGTAAATGCCGTAATCTATCCTTACAGACTCTCACCATTCAGAGCCTGGATGTTGTTTGTTATACCACTTTCCATATTAGTAAGTGAGGGGATGTGGTTTTTGATGGACAACCTTAAAAAAATCGGCATTAGTAAAGCAATAACCTTAGTTGTTGTACTGATTGGAATTTTCTTTACATCTACTCAACAAAAAATAGCTGTAAATACAGCAATTTGGCCGCCTGGAGCTTTTTGGACATCTTTTGATGAGGTGAATAGCTATGTCTGGATTAAAGATAATCTCCCCAAAAACTCAAAATTATTTACTTTTGTAAATAATGGTGCAGTTATAGGCATGGATATGAGTACTTGCCATTGGTGTGATGAGGTAAGAAATTACCAAAAAAATGGATTTAATCAGACTGCTGAAGAGAACTATAATTGGCTAAAAAGAACGGGTTACTCCTTTGTTATCATTGACGGACAGACTGTGAGAAAATTCGGGGCAAATGCTTCCAATGAAAAGCTAAAGGATTATTCATCCTCCGGGCTGTTCCAGCCTGTCTTTCAGAACCAAGGCGCTATAATTTTAAAGATCGTATAGAAATCTCAAGACATTTCTAATATTTTAGCATTTCTTGCTCATAAATATGTGATATTTCTTTTACTTTATCTGATAATAAAAAATTATCTATGACCCATTTTCTGCCATACTTTCCGAATTTTTCTCTTAATTTTTTATTTTTTAAGAGCAATTCTAATTTTTCAATTAGTTCTTTCTCATTTTTGACTAAAAACCCATTTTTCCCATACTTAATAATTTCAGATGTTCCGCCACTAATACCTCCAATCACTGGTTTACCAAAATAAGAAGCTTCAATGTAAGAAATACCAAAACTTTCAATAGCAGTTATCTCTCCATTTTCCATTAGTGTTCTGCTCATTAATACAAACACATCGCAAATATTATAATAATTAGACAATTCCTTAAATTGCTTAATACCTTCAAAACGAACATATTTTTGTAAACTTAATTCTTTAGTTAATTTTTCTAAATTATTTTTCTCTTCATTATCTCCAATTATTATATAAATTAAATCAGGAAATTTTTTTACTAATTTTGGAATCGCCTTGATTATAACATCTATGCCCTTTTTTTTGTGGATGCCAACAGAAAGAATTATTTTTTTATTGTTCAAACCTAATTTTCTTTTAAATCCTTGTGAAGGAATCGAAGGTTGTGTGATATTTATTCCGTTGTATATTACAATCAATTTTGTTAGGTTTGTATTATAACTTAGATAACTCTTGACAGCTTCGCTAACACATATTATTTTATCTGGAAAAAATAAAGCCAATTTTATCAAAAAATTCTTAAAAATATTCTTTTTGGGTAATTCCCAATCTGTACCATGTGACGTTAAAATAAATGGTTTCTTGAAAAGTTTACAGTACAATCCAATAAAAATAGTTGATATTCCTGCAAAATGTTGATGGATAATATCAAAATTTGACTTATATAATTTTTTAAGAATTTTTAATGCAAATATTAAACCATAACGTTTAATATCTATATCATCTTTTAATAATAATCTATGAATATTTACATTATCTAATCTTTCCTCTTTTTTCATTCTATTGTAACCAGTAGTTAATACATCAACTTTATAGTATTTTGAAAGTTCAGATGCTTGCAGATGAACAAAAATCCCTCTATAATGTCGTTTAAATCTATTTTTTCTTGGATAAATGTATGAGATTATACAAATAGATTTTTTTATGTTACGTTTATTTTTATTATGGCATTTGCACTCACAGAAACCTGCACTACATCTACAAAAATCATGATTCGATCTTTTGCAAGATGATGAAATATCCATAAAATCATTCCTCTCTTTTACAAACTAGCATCTCCAATGAAATGCTATTTTTTGTGAATTTTACTAGCATTTTATCAACATAATATAGAATTCCTCCCATAATATTTCCTGTGAACTCATTTTTTGCAAATGCAGACATTAATATATTCCACAAAAATAGCCCAATTTTTCTTACAATATTATTGTTAATGTCAAAAGGTGGATTCAAAAAATAAAGAATAGACACTAATTTTATGATTTTTATATTATTTTTTTCCAAAATTCTTTTATATTTTCGATAAGTCCTAAAATAACAATGATTACCGATTGGACGCTGATATTTTTCAAGAAAATTATCATGTATTAGAATAATACTTCCTTTTTTTGAAAATTTTTTAATATTTTTAATTGCATTTTCAAATTTTATATCTGATGTTATGTGAAATAATACTCCAAAAGCGCAAATAATGTCATATTTCTTATTTAATAAAATCTTTTTTGAAATATCTGCATTCAAAAAATTGAAATTAGGATATTTTTCTTTTAGGTAATCGATACTT
>CAZUSQ010000001.1:0-5414 GCA_964622655.1 uncultured Methanosarcinales archaeon | reverse complement strand
CCCGTTATGTTATTTGCCCCAAAATTCTTAAAATATTCTATATAAAATCCAGTTCCACAACCTAAATCTAATATTTCTTTATTTTTTATGTCCTCATCTTTTAAAATAGAATCAAGAACCTCTTTAGATAATTTATACACCCATTTATTGAAGTTATATGACATTCCAGCACAGCCAGCACCCTTTAAAGAGAAATTTTTAGTTAATCTTTCTTCCCAAAATTCTTTTGGGTTGTAGTAACTTAAATATGTCATCTTAGTAGTACATTCTTAACTGAATTTAATCCAGAGGTGAGTATTCCCCAAATCAATTTATAACCTTCTACTCACCCATAAGCTCAGCTCTAAAAATATAACTATTTAAATAGTTTATTAGTTTTCCAGAATAAAAATGAACATCATACTAATAGTTATTGATTCTTTACGTTCAGACCATTTAGGGGTAAACGGTTATGGCAGGGATACAAGCCCTAATATAGACAGGCTTGCCAAAGAAGGGGTTTTTTTCCCAAATGCGATATGCACTGTGCCAAGGACTCGTCCTTCTATAGCCTCGATACTAACTGGACTTTATCCCCACTCTCACGGATTAAGGTTTACTTATGACAACAGATTAATTTCTGATATAACCACTTTGCAGGAGATTTTACAAGCGCATGGGTATAAAACCATAGGCTATGACGTAGATATGGAAAATACCGTTATTGGAAAGGGATTTCATGCCTTTAATTTACTGCAATGGAAGATAATAAATAAAATAAGACTCTATGCAAAAAAGTCATTTAATTGGGCTTACAATCCGGCTCAAGCGGAAATATTAACTGATTTTGCAATAAGATATATTGAAAAGTTAAAGGATGAAAAATTTTTCTTCTATTTGCATTATAGCGTACTGCACTGGCCATATTCACCGCCAAAACCGTATGATGAAATGTTCGATCCGGATTACAAAGGGGAGCATGCATTTAAAGAGTTTAATGGAACAATTAAGCGTGGAGAGCTTATTTTTAATAATCAACTTCCAAAGGAGGAAAATGAGCATGCCATCTCCCATTATGATGGTGCAATCAGATACACAGATTTTCACATAGACAGACTACTGAGGTATGTTAATGAGATAGGCTTGGCAGAAAAAACTCTTGTGATATTATGCGCAGATCATGGTGAATGCTTTGGCGAGCATAATCTTTTTTTTGAGCATGGTGAATATTTGTATGACGAGGGAATCAGGGTTCCGCTTATTCTAAAGTGCAGCAAATTGCCTAAAAAAATAATACAAACTCAAGTACAACTCACTGATATAATGCCAACTATCCTGGATTTGCTGGGTATTGAATTAATAGAAAAAATAGATGGTGTAAGCTTAGTGCCATTAATCAAAAATTCTGAAAAAGTGCGGGAATACACATACTCGGAAACAGATCGCTCTTTTTACGAGCAAAACAAGCGGATTTATTTTAAAGGCATTAAAGGCAAGTGGAGGTCAATAAGGTCAGACGAATGGAAACTGATCTACATACCTCACCCAGATAAGGATATCTATGAGCTTTACAATCTTAAGAACGATCCAGTAGAAAAGAAAAACCTGATTGAAGAGGAAAAAAAACAGGCAGATATAATGAAAAGAGAATTATTCAAATGGATAAAAGATTTGGGCGGAGAAGAAGAAAAAGATCTTACAGAAAAATCAAAAAAATTGTTAAAAAAGTTGGGATACATTGATTAGTCTGCCCATAGTCAAATAGGCTGTACTCAAAATGTTTAACCTATTCAAAAAGAAAAAACCAAATATAATTATGATATTGGTAGACAGTGCTAGATACGACGCTATAGACAAAGTAGATTACTATAAAGAATTAAAAAAAAAGGCAGTTTTTTTCCCTCAATTAATAACCTATGCACCTTATACTATAGGTTCTTTGCATGCAACATTTTCTGGCATGTATGGAAATTTAAATGGTGTTAACGGCTATTATAGGAGTTCTAATTTTGATAAGGAAAATTGTTTTACATTAACTCAATACTTAAAAGAGGATGGTTATTATACTGAATCAGACCTTATTTATGGAGGTGTTACTCCAAAACAAGGTTTTGATAAGGAACGCCATCATGACGAATTCAAAGATGATTTAATAAAAAGGCACTCTGAAGTGCTGCAGCAGATAAAAACAAAGCAGCCATTCTTCCTATTCTTGGATTATAGCAATATGCACACAAACCTTGTTATAAATGTATTAAAGAAATATTCTGATCTTGATAAAGAATATTTCAGGAGAAGAGAACAGAATCTCAGAAATTATCTAGTTTGGTTGGAAAAAAGCGGATACTATCTAAAAGCAATATTGGGAAAAATAAAAGAAATAGGCTTGTGGGACAATTCAATAATATTGATATTTCCAGATCATGGCACTAGCACAGGCGACAAGTTTGGTGAAAAGGCTTATGGAGTTTATCTTTATGACTATACAATAAGATGCTTTTTATATATGATAGGAAAAAATTTCCCTAAAGGTGTTGAGATAAAAAGTATTGTAAGAAGCATAGATATAATGCCAACAATAATGGAGATTCTAAAAATAAAAGAAAAACAGGGCTATAAAAAAATACAAGGCAAATCATTTTTGCAATTCATGCATGGAAAAGAAGAGGATAGAATTGCTTACTCTGAAACAGGTGGCTTAGGAGGCCCAACACCTTCGCCTGAAAAGCATAATGTAAAATCTGTAAGGGCAAATAGGTGGAAATTAATTTATAACGAAACTAATAAGAAGAAGGAGCTTTACGACCTTGAAGAAGACCCAAAAGAGGAAGAGAATCTTATAGGTAAGCATAAGGATGTTGAAGCCAGTTTATGGCAGGAAATGGTAAAATCTGACAAATCTTAAAAAAATAGATAATTTTATATACTTAACAATAGTTAATTATAATTACATGTTAGAAGAAAAGAAAGCAAAAATCATGTTAATACAGCCACCACAATTATTATTTAAAGGATGTATTAAAAGATGTGTCCCTCCTTTAGGAATGGCTTATATAGCAGCAGTTCTTGAGCAAGATGGTTTTGACGTTAAAATTCTAGATGCTTATGTTGAGGGCTATGATAATGAAAAACCTTTTGGCGAGTTTATATTAGTTGGATCGGACTGGGAAGAAATAAAACAAATCATAAAAGATTTTAATCCAGAATTTGTTGGCACCTCTGGGATGTTTGATACTCAAGATAGAAGCGTTTTAAATACTTGCAAAATTGTAAAAGAAGTTAACCCAAACATAAAAGTTTTCATAGGAGGCTCTCATCCAACATATAACGCAGAAGAAGTGCTTAAAATACCAGAAATAGACTTTGTTATTTTACATGAAGCGGAATATGCGGTAAGAAAACTTCTTAATAGATTAGTTAACAATGAGGATATTTCTGATATTAAAGGGCTTGGCTACAAGCAGAACGGAGAAATCAAAATAAACAGAAATATTGAATGGATTAAGAGTATTGATGAACTACCTATTCCAGCAAGACATTTACTTCCCATGGAGAAATACATTAAAATCAACAAACCACACTCACCATTCACTTTAAAGAAAAGAGTTACCCAGATGGTTGCTTCAAGAGGATGTACAGCAAAGTGCATATTCTGCACCTCTGTTATATTCTGGGGAGGAGCAGAGCAGTATAGAGTTAGAAATCCAAAACTGGTAGTTGATGAAATTGAGCATTTAACCAAGAAATACAATATAGAGGAAATTCATTGGGATGATGATAATTTCAGCTTAAACAAAGCAAATTGCAATGCAATACTTGACGAGATGATTAAAAGGAATATAAACATTAAATGGGCAACTCCAAATGGTATTGCAGTATGGACTTTGGATGAAGAATTGATTGAAAAATTTGCTAAAACAGGATGTTATCAATTAACCTTTGCCATAGAAAGTGCAAATCAGGAGTTCTTATTAAAGACAATTAAAAAACCCTTAAATTTAAGTAGGATAAAACCCTTATTAAACAAATGCAGAGAGGTAGGCATATCAGTTCATGCTTTCTTTATTGTAGGTTTTCCTAATGAAACAAAAGAGATGATAATGAATACATTAAGATATGCAGAAGAAACTGGCTTTGACAGTGTTTCAATACATTTAGCTACACCACTAATTGGAACTGAATTATACAAGATATGCAAAGAACAAAACTTGTTCGTAGAAGATTACGATTTTAAAAATAATATTTATAGTATGGGTAATATCAAAACTAAAGATTTTACACCAGAAGAACTACAAAAGCTAAGCCAAGAATACACTGAAAGAATTAATGAGAGTTTAAAGGAGAGAAATCCTGAATTGTATGCTATGAAGTATGGGGGAAAAGATACTAATTCTATAAAAATTGAACCACAAATTTCATAGATTTTCTATTAGAAATTTTAGTTTTGTTAACTTCTAGTCAATTTAGTCAAATCCAAATTAGAAATATTTAAAAATGGATGAATTTTACTGAAAATAGTTACTACTTAAGTATAATAAAAAATACCAACTGAACCAAATGGAACCAAATGAACGCGATTATGAAAGATACGATAGAGTTAGTACTCATTACGACTCTCACAGAGTTCCCGCTGGGTTAGATGCACTCATTGGGATTCTTTCCGTCTCTAAAGTTCCACTAAATGAAATTAATTTAATAGATATAGGCTGTGGAACAGGAAATTATGGAGTTGAATTAGCTAAGCATGTCAATACAGTTATTGGGTTTGATAAATCTACTGAAATGATAATTAAAGCTATAGAGAAATCAAGAAACCTACCAAATATTGAATTCTATGTAGACGATGCAATTAACATGAGTATTAAAAATGGGAAATTTGATGCCACATTATTTATTCTTTCTCTTCATCACATTGGTGATTTTAGGGAACAATTACAAGCATTGGAAGAAGCTTATAGAATCCTAAAGCCTCAAGGTGTAGTAGTAATCCAGACATTGAGTCAAAGGCAACTTAAAGATGGCATATGGTATCATGATTTAATCCCTGAAGCAACTAGAAAGATATCGGAAAGATTTATACCTATTCAAGATTTAGTTGATAGGCTCAATGAAATGGGTTTTGAATACAAAGGAAGAATTGTTCCAATTGACGCTGTTTTTCTTGGCGCTAATTATTTAGACGTGGATGGAGTTTTCAGAGAAGAATGGAGGGCTGCAGCCTCTGCTTGGAAATTAGCAACAGAAGACGAGTTGGCAAATGCACAGGCAAGAGTTAGAGAAATGAAGTTAAAAGGAACAATAGGACACTATATCAAGAAAAGAGAAGAATTGAGGAAAGATTTAGGCCAGATAACATATGTCTATGCTTTGAAAATGCAATAGCGAAACATTTAAATACTCTACTAGTAACACTAGTATTTATGAAAAAAGTAGTA